>JBFWQE010000013.1:0-64481 GCA_050249615.1 Vicinamibacterales bacterium | reverse complement strand
GGTGCAACAGGTGCGGTGCAGCGCTACGTGGTGACCGGGCTCACCCCGGCGCAGCAGGACGAGCTGGTGAAGGCCTACGCGCTGCAGGCGGAGCGGGTCGCGGCGCCGCGGGGCGCGCGGGAGCTGAAGCGGCCGCGCGTGGGGCTCTACCGGCCGTGGATGGCCAGCATGGACGAAGGGTGGACGCGCTGGATGCTGGAGCGCTACGGCTTCGACGTGGTGAGCCTCTACCCGCGCGACTTCCGCGCCGGCGTGCTGGCGGATCGCATCGACACGCTCGTCATCGCAGACGAGGCGCGGGGGCTCCTCGAGGGCTACGCAAAGGGCGTCGTGCCGCCGCAGTTCGAGGGCGGCATCGGCGAGGACGGAGTCCGCGCCATCGACGCGTTCGTGCGGGCTGGCGGAACGCTCATCTGCTTCAACCGATCCACTGCGTTCGCCATCCAGCAGTTCGGCCTGCCGGTCAAGAACGTGGTCGCGGGCATGAAGCGCCAGGAGTTTTTCACCGGCGGCTCGGTGATGGCCGTGGAGACCACGCCCGCGCACCCGGTCATGGCCGGGATGCCGGAACAGGCGGCCATCTTCGTCGACAGCAGCCCTGCGTTCGAAACCGGCGAGGGCTTCAAGGGCGAGGTGCTGGCGCGGTATCAGTCCACCGGCTCGCCGCTGATGTCCGGCTACCTGCTGGGCGAGCGCTTCCTGAACGGCCGCGCCGCCGCGCTCGACGTCGCGCACGGGAACGGCCACATCACCCTGCTCGGCTTCCGCCCCCAGTGGCGCGGCCAGCCGTTCGGCACCTTCCGCGTGGTCTTCAACGCGGTGATGCCACGGTAAGACCCCGGGCTCAGGCCCCAAGCCCCAAGCCCCAAGCCCGTAGTACCTTCACCCAGTGCCCCTCGTCACGCTCGACCACATCTTCCACGCCTACGGCCACCTGCCCCTCCAGGACGATGCCTCGCTGCAGGTGGAGCCGGGCGAGCGCGTGGCCGTCATCGGGCGGAACGGGACGGGCAAGTCGACGCTCCTCCAGATCCTGGCCGGCGACCTCGCGCCGGATCGCGGCACGGTGTGGCGGCAGCCCGGGACGCGCGTCGCCCGGCTCGTGCAGGACGTGCCGCTGTCGGCCAGCCTGCCCGTCTTCGACGTGGTCGCAGAAGGCCTCGGCGATCTCGCGGACCTCGTCCGCGCCTACCACCATGCGGCCGTGGATGTCGCGCACGATGCCTCACCGAAGGCGTTGCAGCGGCTTGGCGAGCTGCAGCACGAGCTCGAGGAACGGGACGGCTGGCGCCTGGAGCAGCGCGTCGAGCTGGTGCTCTCGCGCCTCGACCTTCCCGCCGACGCCATCGTCGACACGCTGTCGGGCGGCTGGAAGCGCCGCGTGCTGCTGGCGCGCGCGCTCGTGGCGCAGCCGGATCTGCTGCTGCTGGACGAGCCCACCAATCACCTCGACGTCGAGGCCATCGAGTGGCTGGAGGCGTTCCTCTCGGAGTACACCGGCGCGGTCGTGTTCGTGACGCACGACAGGGCGTTCCTGGAGCGGCTGGCCACGCGCATCGTGGAGCTCGACCGCGGCCGCCTCACGTCGTGGCCCGGCGACTACGCCGCATTCCTCAGCAAGAAGGAGGAGTGGCTCGCCAACGAGGCCGTGCAGCAGGCGAAGTTCGACAAGAGACTCGCGGTGGAGGAGGCATGGCTGCGGCAGGGCATCAAGGCCCGCCGCACCCGCGACGAGGGGCGCGTCAAGGCGCTGATGGCGATGCGCGCCGAGCGCGCCGCGCGCCGCGAGAAGGCCGGCCAGGTACGTCTGCAGGTGAGCGAGGCCGAGTCGAGCGGCAAGGTGGTGTTCGAGGTCGAGGGCCTTCGAAAGGCCTATGGGGACAAGGTCGTGGTCCGGGACTTCTCGACACGCATCATGCGCGGGGACCGCATCGGCCTCATCGGGCCCAACGGCGCGGGCAAGACGACGCTGCTGCGGCTGCTCCTCGGCGAGGTCGAGCCGGACGCGGGAGAGGTGCGTCGGGGAGCGAACGTGCAGGTGGCCTATTTCGACCAGCAGCGGGAGCAGCTCGATCCGGAGCGCACCGTCGTGGACACCGTCGGCGACGGCAACGACACGGTGACCGTGAACGGCCAGTCGCGGCACGTACACGGCTACCTGCAGGACTTCCTCTTCTCGCCCGAGCGCGCGAGGTCGCCCGTGAAGGCACTCTCGGGCGGCGAGCGCAATCGCCTGCTGCTGGCGCGGCTTTTCACGCGGCCGGCGAACGTGCTGGTGCTGGACGAGCCCACCAACGACCTGGATCTCGAGACGCTCGAGCTGCTCGAGGCGCTGCTGGTGGAGTGGCAGGGCACGCTGCTCCTCGTGAGCCACGACCGGCGATTCCTGGACAACGTGGTCACCAGCACCATCGCGTTCGAAGGCGATGGGCGGGTCGTCGAGTACGTCGGCGGCTACGAGGACTGGAAGCGGCAGACCATCGCGGCGGGAGTCGGGCCTGTCCGCCGAGCCCTTGGCGAAAGTGGAAGCCGGGAGTCGGGAGTCGCCAGCGACGGAAGAGGGGAGTCGGGAGTCGGGAGTCGGGCGAGGTCGGAGCGTCGGGTTGATGACCAGGTGGTCACCCCGAAGCGCAAGCTCTCCTTCAAGGAGCAGCGCGAGCTCGAGGCGCTGCCCGGCGCCATCGAGGCGCTCGAGGCGGAGCAGGCCGCCCTCACCGCGGAAGTGTCGGCGCCGGACTTCTACAAGAGGCCGGCGGCCGAGATTCACCAGACGATGGCCAGGCTCGAAGCGCTGCCCGGCGAGATCGAGGCGGCGCTGAAGCGGTGGGACGAGCTCGATTCGGTGGCCTCGGTCCGGCGCTGAGCCGCGGGGCTCCCGGCGCTCACCGCGCTCGAGCGACGAGGTCGGCCGCCACGCGGTGCCCCGACTCGAGCGCGCCGTTCATCCACCCGCTCCATGGCGAGGTGTGCTCGCCCGCGAAGTAGAGCCGTCCGACAGGCGTCCGGAGTGCGCGGAGGTGCCGCGAGAGCTGGCCCGCATGGAACTCCGCGCTCGCGCCGCGCGACCAGGGGTCGTCAATCCAGCTGTGCGACGCGCTGGCCTCGAAGTGGGCCTTCGTGCCGGGATGCGCCCGCTCCATGCGGTCCAGCACGAACCGCTCCCGCGCCCCCATCGTCATGGCCGTGACGTCTTTCGCAGCCTGTCCGCTCAGATACGCGCCGAGGATGCCGCGGCGGCCCGGCTGATCGCGGGTGTAGTCCCAGATATCCATGGGGTCGTCCGTGGCTGCCCAGCCGGTGTCGCCCCGCTCGAGCCAGAAGCGCCGGTTCGTCTGCAGGTGGACGCGCGCCATCGGCAGCGTGCCGACCTCGGCGAGCGCCCGTCGCGTGGCCTCCGGCAGCGCGGGGCTGACATCGATGGCGGCCATCAGCGGCGTGGGGACCGTGCTGATCACGAAGTCGCCGGCGATGGTTGTGGCTGTGCCCGCGGTGAGGGAGGTGACACGAACCGACCGGTCGTCCTGCTCGATGCGGACGACGGCCGCGCCGTACTGGATGCGATCGGACAGAGTGGCCGCCAACGCCGCCGGCAATCGGTCGTTCCCGCCGCGAATCTTGAACCACTGCCGCGTCTTCGCACCGAGCGCCGTGTCGCGGAGGAATTGCAGCGTGGACATGCCGCTCAGGTCGTGCCCGAGCGCCACCATCTTCACGAACGCCGGCGAGGCCCCGCTGCTCCGGCAGAACTCCGCAATCGGCACCTCGAAGCGGCTGACGTCGCCGGAGGGCCAGCCCGGGGCGGTGGGATCACCAATCGCAGCCATGTGGGAGAAGAGGTACTTCACGAGGCCGCCGCGAAGGCCCATCTTCCGTTCCTCGCCGGTGAAGTCCAGCGGCACCTGCGCGAGGTCGAGAGGAGCACCCTGCGGGCCGCGGATGCGGCGCCCGCCCACGCAGGCGATGCTGTGGCCTTCCGTCGGCCAGAAGGGCTCGAGCGTCAGGTTGAGCTGCTTGACGTACTGGAGCGTGTACTCGTGGCTGTCCTGGATGCGTGCCGCGCCGGCCTCGGCGTAGAGGCCGTCGGAGAACGGCGCCCGAAGCGTGAAGACGCGCCCGCCGGGGCGTGCGCGCGCCTCGAGGATGGTCACCTCCCAGCCGGCCTCGCGAAGTTGCCTCGCCGCGGCCAGGCCGGCCAGTCCCGCGCCGATGACGATGGCGCGAGGGGCCGCGGGTACCGCCTGTCGGGCAAACCCGAGCGCCGGAGCAGCCGCCGCGACCGTTCCGATGAACTCGCGCCGGTTCATGGCATCACTCCACCGTTCATCATCCGATGACTCCGTGGCGGCGGCTGTCACGTTCTTGCGTCGGCTACCATACAGCGGCGTCCCCAATGCCCAGCGAGCCCGAGCGTGAAGTCGTGTCGGCCGGCGGGCGCGAGGTGTCGATCTCGAACCCGGACAAGGTGCTCTTCCCGGGCCCGGGCCACACGAAGCGCGACCTCGTGCACTACTACCTGAGCGTGGCCGACGGCGCGCTCCGCGCGGCCGGCGGGCGTCCCAACGTCCTCGTGCGCTACCCCAACGGCATCGAGGGCGAGTACTTCTACCAGAAGCGCGCGCCGGCTTCACGGCCGGACTGGATCGACGTCGTCGCTCTTCGGTTCCCATCCGGCCGCATCGCCGAAGAGGTCGTGCCCCGCGATGCCGCGGCGCTGGCGTGGATGGCGAACCTCGGCTGTCTCGAGCTGCATCCTCACCCCGTGCGCGCCGATGACCTGGACCATCCGGACGAACTGCGCGTGGATCTCGATCCCGTGCCTGGCGTGTCGTGGGACCAGCTGCGCGAGGTGGCGGGCGTGGTGCGCGCCACGCTAGCGGACTTCGCGCTCGTCGGCTGGCCGAAGACCTCGGGCTCGAGGGGCATTCACGTCTACGTGCGCATCGAACGCCGGTGGACGTTCAACGAAGTGCGCCGGGCCGCGCTCGCGTTCGCCCGCGAGGTCGAGCGGCGTGCGCCGAACCTGGCCACCAGCAAGTGGTGGAAGGAAGAACGGCACGGCGTGTTCCTGGACTACAACCAGAACGCAAAGGACCGCACGGTCGCCGGCGCCTACTCGGTGCGCCCGAAGCCCGACGCACGCGTCTCCGCACCGCTCTCGTGGGAGGAGCTGGAGGTGGCCGACCCGGCTGACTTCACCCTCTCCACGATGCCCGCGCGCTTTGCGGAGGTCGGGGACCGGCACGAGGGTATCGACGAAGCGCCGTGCTCGCTGGAGACGCTGCTCGATCTCTCGGCGAGGCACGAGCGCGAGGGGCTGGGCGATGCGCCGTGGCCGCCGCATTACCGGAAGCAGGAAGGCGAGCCGCCGCGCGTCCAGCCGTCGCGAAGCCAGGCGCGCGGCACGGCGGCGCACGGGAGGCGGACGCCGACACGGCCGCTCCTGGAGATCGGCCGCGCGAAGACACGCGAGGCGGCCCTTGCCGGGCTCGATCGCTGGAAGTCTCGTCACCCCGAGGCGGCAGTGCACCTCCACGAGGCCGACGTCCTCGTGGACGCCATGCGCGGGCGTTTCAGCACGTGGACCCGCATCCGGATCAACCTCGAGCACGTGCCCGCGGACCTGCGGCCGCCGCAGGAGCCGCTCGATCCAGACGAGGCCCCGAACGACTGGGGCGTCAAAGACGCGGAGAGCTGGCGCCGAACACCTTCGCGAGCTCGTAAGGCGCGGTGACCTCGAGCTGATCGTAGGTGCACGCCTCGGGCGGCTTGTCCGGGCGCCACCGCAGGAAGATGGCGGCGTGGCGGAACCGATCGCCCTGCATGTGGTCGTACTTCACCTCGCAGACGCGCTCGATCCGCAGCGGCTCCCAGGAGAGGTCCTTGCCCGCGCTCCAGCGGCTCTGCATGCCCGGCATGCGTGACGAGACGTCCCCCGCCGAGGCCCACGCGCGCCACGGGTGGCCGTCGAGCGCCCCGGCGCGCAGCGGCGCGAGGTCGGCGACCAGCTGTTTCCGGGTGGCTGTCGTGAAGGCAGACGTCACACCCACGTGCTGCAGGACGCCGTGCGTGTCGTAGAGCCCGAGCAGCAGCGAACCGACCAACTCGTCCCGCCCCCTGGCGTGCCACCGGAACCCCGCCACCACGCAATCCGCGCTCCGCACGTGCTTCACCTTCACCATCGCGCGCTTGCCTGGCGTGTAGGGGCCGCCCTCGGGCTTGGCGATCACGCCGTCCAGGCCGGCACCTTCGAAGCGCGAGAGCCACTCGCGCGCCAGCGCCGGATCGCGCGTCATCGGCGTGAGGTGCACGGGCGGGGCGGCGCCGTCGAGCAGCCTCTCGAGCCGGGCGCGTCGCTCGGCCTGCGCAAGGCCGCGGACGTCGCGGCCCCCCTCCGCGAGCACGTCGAAGGCCACGAACGACGCCGGCGTCTCCCGGGCGAGCCTCGCCACGCGCGAAGCCGCCGGGTGGAGCCGCATCTGCAGCGCGCCGAAATCCAGGCCGCGCGGCGTGGCGATGACAATCTCGCCGTCCACGGCGCAATCCTCCGGCAGCGCCACGCCGAGCGCGTCGTGCAGCTCGGGGAAGTATCGATCCAGCGGCTTCAGATCCCGGCTCTGGATGTACACGCCCGCGCCGTCGCGAAACACGATGGCGCGAAAGCCGTCCCACTTCGGCTCGTAGAGGTACGCGCCGTCCGCGGGGATCGCCTCGGCGATCCGGGCGAGCATGGGCTCAATGGGCGGGCTGAACGGCAGCGCCATGTCCCCAGTCGCTGATCATCTGCGCCATCTGCGCCATCTGCGTCATCTGCGTCATCTGCGGCCCATCTGCGGCTAATCTGCGGCCCATCTGCGGCTCGTCTGCGGCCCCTCTGCGTTATCTGCGGCTCTTCAGCGTCCCAATCTGGGCGGTCGGCGTCCGCGGCGTGGCGCGTCCGCGTCGAGCCGAAAGTACTCCAGCTCCACACCCGCCGCCGCGCTCCTGAGCAGCAGGCCGCCGCGGCTCATGTCGCCCCGCCCCACGAAGGAGGAAGGATAGTGCAGGCGCGAACCCAGGAGCGGCGCGAGAACATCCACGTACTTGTCGCTTGCGATGCTGCCGAGCAGGACCACGCGGGCGGTGGGAGGCAGACGCACGGCCAGGGTGCGGACGTCCCGTTCGAGCGGCTCGCGAAAGCGCGCGCCGCCGGACGCGATGTCCATCGAGGCGAACTCCTGCAGCACGTCCACCGAGACGAGCACGTCCGGCGCCTGGAGGCCGCGCGTCGGGGTGATGACGTAGCTCCCCGCGGGCACGGCCTCACCGGCGAAGGCGCGCGCGTAGGCCAGCTTGCCCCGGAAGTACAACCCGCTCATGAAGGCGAATGCCTCGCCCAGGGTCAGCGTGCCGTCACGCAGCCGCAGTGCCAGGGGCGAGGACGCGTCGGGTCGCAGGAGGGCCGTGGCGCGGCGCCCGCCACAGTGGGCGGGCGACAGGAGGAACACCTGCGGGCGCGCATCGCGACGGGCCAGCGTAACCACGGAAGCCGCCTCCATGCTCGAAGTCAACCTCGAGTGCATGGTACTTCGGCTGCGGAGAGACTCAATCGTTGACACGAGGCCCACCCCGCGCATACCGTCGGGCTCTCTATCCCGTTCCCGACGTCCCGGCTCCGCTCCATCCTGCACAGGAAGGGTTCGCCATGGCTCCTGCTCGCCTCCTGCCCATTGCGCTTGCGCTCTCCGTGGTCGTGTTCGCGGTTGTCCCGGCGTCCGCGCAGCCGCTGGGTTCGTTCTTCTGGCAGCTCCAGCCGTACTGCAACGTCGTCACGTTCAACGTGACCTACAGCTTCACGCCGACGGGACCGGTCTACACGCTCGACGGCTTCGACGACATGTGCGGGGCGGCCACCCGTGCGGCCGCGAGCGGCGTCGCGTTCCCGAATCCCGACGGCAGCATTGGCCTGGGCTTCTCGATCGTGAGCGCGCCGGAGGCGGACGTGCTGCACGTCGATGCCCGGGTCAGCCTCGCGAACCTGAGCGGAACCTGGGCCGGAGAAGGCGGCATCGGTGGCACGTTTGCCTACGGCACGGTCGCCCCAGGCCTTTCGCCACGGCCTGCCTCGCCCACCGCGTTGCTCCTCACCCAGTTCGGCTCGGCTCCGCGGATCCTGACCAGGCGTGCCGAGGGCAGCGCTGCGGCTCCGACGGCCGTCCTGGAGGACCAGCTCCTGGGCAGCCTCGGCGGTGGAGGCCACACCGGCAGCGCGTTCACCGGCGCCACGGCCTCCATGCAGGTGGCAGCCACCGAGGACTGGACGCCCACGGCACAGGGATCGCGGCTGAACTTCCTGACGACGGCCAACGGGTCTCCGTCGAGCGCGATACGCATGACGATCGAGGCGAGCGGCAACGTGGGGATTGGGACCGTGGCGCCGTTGAGCCTGCTGCACGTGAACGGCGCCATCCGCGTCGGCAACTGCACGTTCGATCCGAACACCGGCGCCCCGACGTGCTTCTCGGACGCCCGCTTCAAGCGCGACGTCAAGGCGCTCACGCCGATGCTGGACCGGCTGACGCGCCTCCAGCCCGTCCAGTATGCCTGGCGTGCCGACGAGTTCCCTGACAAGGCGTTCACGACCGGCGACGTGCTCGGCCTGGTGGCGCAGGACGTGGAGGCCGTGTTGCCCGAGCTGGTCACGACCGACGCGCAGGGCTACAAGTCGGTCAACTACGGGCAGCTGCCGCTGCTGGCCGTGCAGGCACTCAAGGAGATGAAGGCCAGGATGGATGCGGTGCAGCGCGAGAACGCGGACCTCGCGGCGCGCCTGTCGGCGCTCGAGGCCGTACTGGCGCAGGCGCCGCGGGCGCGACGATAGCGGGCAGGGACTCCGCCTTCATCGACACGTCCGGGCGGCGGTGGTACGCTGACTGGAAGTCGGCGTCCATCGACGCACGAAGGGGAAAGCCATGACGCTGCACCTCACCATTGTCTCGGCCACGGGCGACGCCCTCCCCCCGGGAACCCCCGTCCTGGTGGAAGTTCGCGACACCTCGCTTGCGGACGCGCCCGCCGTGCTGCTGCACCGTGTCGACGCCGCCGTCCCGCGTGGCGGACGGTCGGCCTCGGTGCCCGTCACGGTGGAGATGCCGGCGGTGCCCGACGGCACGACGGTGTGGGCGCACGTGGATGTCGACCGCGATGGCCGCGTCAGCTCGGGCGACTTCATCACCATGGAGTCCTACCCGGTCACCGTGGCGGCGACGCAGGCGATGACCATCCGCGTGAAGCGGGTCACGTGAGCGAACTCAGGCGTCCTCAGGCCCTCCCTGATACCGCTTCGTGCGCCCTTCGTGTCCTTCGTGTTCCTCGTGTTGGCGTGACACCTTTCGACAGCCAGTTCGCGATGGCCTCCGCGATGGGCTGGCCCGTCCGGTCCTCGATGAACAGGAACTCGCCCGCGGTGTTGACCTCGAAGAAGTAGTACTCGCCGTCCGGTGTCCGGCGCATGTCGATGGCCCCGTACACCAGGCCCAGGCGGTCCAGGAGCGCCAGCAGCCGTGTGGCGATGGCGTCCGGCAGGGTCTCGGCGGACAGCTGGGCATCACCCACCGTCATGCGGAAGTCCACCAGCCCGTCGCCCGCGACCGATCGGATCGCGGCGGCATGCAGCGTGCCGCCCACCGCCGTGATGCGCAGGTCGCTCTCGGCCGGGATGAACTCCTGGAAGATGACCGGCGCCACGCGCACGGCATCCAGGTGCGCGAGGTCTTCGGCCCGCAGGCGGCGCGTCTCGCGCCACACCTCGTGCGTGCACGAGAAGGTCTTGTAGATGAGGCCCGCCGGCCCCGCCTCGTCTGCGAAGCGACGGGCCCGCCCCGGGTCCGAGGTGATGAGCGTGCGCGGCACCTTCAGCCCCACCTCGGCCGCCACGCGCAACTGTCGCGCCTTGCGCGACGCGGCATCGTCCAGGGTCGGGCTGTTCATCCACGGCACGTCGAGCAGCTGCCACAGCCCGTTGATGGCCTCGTTCCACTCGTTGGCCGTGAACAGGCTCACGTTCGGATCGGTGACCGACGACAGATCCGGCGCCTGCGGGCGCCGCCACCACACCGCCGTGACGTCGTGCAGCCCGTAGGTGCGGCCGTCGGCACGCGCATAGTCGATGCGAGGACGGCCGCCGCGGCCGTACTCGATGGAGAGGGTGGCGCGATCCGGCAGCTCGGACAGGTTCAGCAGCAGCACGGGCTGCCCCCGGGCCTCGAGGTGCCGGATCACGCGTTCGGCGTGCGGATCCTGCTGGTGGGAGATGACCAGGATCACAGGTGGCCTCGGGTCACCGGGTGGACTGATCGTGCTCCTGGATCAGCTGCGCCAGCAGCGCCGCCGTCTCGTTGTACTGCTCCTGCAACGACTGGCGCGCGCTCTCGGCCTGGGCCAGCTGGTCGGCCAGCTGCTGCAGCTGAGCATCGAGCTGCTCGATGTTGGCCTGCAGCCCGGCGGCCCCCTCCGCGGGGGCGCCCGCGGCGTGTGGCGTGGCGACGGCGAAGGGAAGCGCCCCGCCGGGTGCCGGCTGCAGCGGCCCGGGCTGCGGCAGGCGCGGGGTGATCACGTTCTCCTGAATCGTGATCGGGCCCGGATCGAGCACGCCCTCCTTGATGGTGTCGCGGATGAGCTCCTTGCGCGTGTCGAGCCGGATGTCCTTGATCTGCTCCTTCACCGTGTCGCGCGGGATCTCCTTGAGGATTTCCTTCCGGACCTCCTTGATCGGATCCTTCGGCCCCTCCTTCAGGAGCTTGGCCGGGCACATCGAGTTGGCGGCCGCGATGTCGCCGGGCGAGAGGCCGCTCCGCTGGCCGATGGTCACGCCCGGCGGGACGGGCGCGATGGGCGTGATCGTGTCGGTGCCGTCGATGGAGAAGGCGTTCCGCGGGTAGTGCATGATCGACCCGAAGTCGTACGCCCCGACATCGTCGCCGTCGGTGATGTGCTGGTTGAAGTTGTGCTCGGTGCCGGGCTGGATCTTCGCCCAGTTGATCGCGATGAACATGTCGCGATCCTCGCGGCTCTGCTCGTGCCAGAGGCCCACGGCGTGGCCGATCTCGTGGATGGTGTTGCCCGTGGTGCAGCCGGAGGCGAGGTTCACGAACTGCTGGCCGCCGCGCCGGCCCACGGACGAGGAGCAGCCGCTGCTCGGGCGGAACGTGACGTAGTCGGCCTCGGTCGTCCGCACGACGAAGCGGAAGCGCGTGTGGGCCTCCCAGTGCGCGATGGCGTCGGTGATGCGGGACTGGTTCGGCAGCGCCGGGTCGATGGTATACGGCACACGGCAGTTGGGCCATCGGAACTGCGTGCCGCTGATGAGGACGCCGGCGGCCACGGCGCCGCCCGCCTCCGCGCGCACCTGGTCCGACATGCGCTCCACTTCTTCGACCGTGCCCAGGACGATGTCGCCCTCGAACATGGCCAGGCCGTCCACTTCTACGTACTGCACGGCCTTGGCGGCGAAACTGTTCCCGCGGATGAGCGCGGTCTTCACGCCCGGCCTGGCCTGGAACTCGCCGGCGTCCTGCGTGGAACGACCCTGGCCGCGTGGCGCCCTCGACGAGGGCCCGCCACTCCTGCGCTTGGCTGCCATATGCACCTCCAGCTATGTTCCGGATCGACTCGGAGACGATGCAGAGCGAGGCGTGCGGTCTCCTTTCCAGCGGGGGGGGCGGGCATCATACACCTCACCTCGCGGGCAGGCAACAACCCGGCGGTGGTGATGGGGGCAGCCGCGGCCGATGCGGTCGGGCTGCCTGTGGGAGATTCCCCCGAACTCGATGCTTCGCATCAGCACGGCCGTGATGCTCGGGCCGCGCCGCCGGCAGAGATGCGCGCGAGGAGATCCCGTTTTCGCATGAGCCGGCGATGATAGCGGCCCTGCCCTGCCGGAAGCCGTCTTGAACGTCGGTGGCGCGGCAGCTGTCTATTTCTGCCCGGCGAACACGTCAGCCACCGTCAATGCGAGAGCGGCCGTGTTGGCGTGGGCGATGTTCGACGCCACGGCCACGACGATCCCGTCGTCGCGGCGCGTGATCAGCGACATCACGCTTCCGCCGGCGAGCTCGCCGGTGACGCTGCCTGCTGTCGTCCCCAGGGCGAAGCGGACCAGATCGGACGGCGTGGAGTAGAACGCCATCCCACCCGCGCAGCACGCCAGGTCCCGCATGTACATCAGTCGTCGTCCGCGGCGGGGATTGTTGTCATCGGATCTCGGGACATAGAACGTCGCCCGATCACCCGGCAATGGATGCGCAGGGGCCAGGCCGATCGGCCTGAAGATGACGTGGCGCACGATCGTGAACAGCGGGAAGTCCTCTTCCGGCTCGCCGATATGTTCCGGACTCCACTCCGCCGCCGAGTCAACGCCGGTGTTGGTCAGCCGGAGCGGCGACACGGCGGCGGCTGTGACCGCGGACGCCGCCGTGCCGATGTTGAATCGGGTATCCGGTGTCACCGGCGTCCGCGTGTCGATGTCCCGCCAGCCGAACCCTTCCGACCAGGCGACCGTGCCGCCGGCACCGACCGCCACCGACACCCCTGGCAGGTTCTGCTGGAGGACGGCTGCACGCACGAACTCCCGCGCGCGCTCGACGGCCCCCGCATATTGCGGCGACGGTGCCGAATCGCCGACCGATGGCACGTCGCGCGCTTGCGGGAAGAGCGGCGCTGCCGCGGTGACCACATGGGTGAGGAATGCCGCGAACGCCGCAGTGAGAACGCCGACCGCCAGGGCAGTGCGCCCAGCCCAGGTGGGCAGCCGGTTCCGTGCCGTTCTGACGGCGAACAGGACCGCGGCCAGCATCAGCACGAATCCGATGACCGCCGCGCCGGGCGCGTCGTCGGCGTTGGCGACGTAAAGGCCCATCCCGGCAATGGCCAGTCCGAGGGCGATGAGGGCGAGAGCCTTCACGGAGGGCGTCACAGTGGGTGTCATATGCGCCACTGTGACGGAAGGCCGGCCGCGAAGTCCTCACCGAATCGTGAGCGAGCCATGAGATTCGCATGAGATCCCGCGGCGGCGTGCCGCGAATGGGCTTGGTGGCGCGAAGGATGGCGGAGAGAGTGGGATTCGAACCCACGGTAGAGTTTCCCCTACACACGCTTTCCAAGCGTGCTCCTTCAACCACTCGGACATCTCTCCGTGCAAGTGGAATCAATAGTTTAGCGGAGGGCGGCGATCCCGCCAAACGCAAACTGTGACGTAACTGTGACGTAAGCCCCTCGGCGAGTGCCACGAGCAGCGGGACTTCCTCGCCGTTCTTGGGTCTTTCAGTGCTGTCGCCGCTCCTGTCCGCGTGCGCGTCTCCACTCGTGCCGTCGCCATTGTGGCCGTCTCGCCGTGATTCGTCCAGTGCGTCGAGGGCCTGCCGTTTGGCGTCGATGCGGATGTGCGAGTAGTGCTCCAACATGCGCCTCGATAGGTGTCCGCTGATCGACTCCAGCACGTGATCAGCCACGCCGAGTTCCGCGAGTTCGGTGATCACCGTGTGCCGGAGGTCGTGGAACCGGAACCGCGGCAGCCCAGCGGCGTCACGCAGGGCCCGCCAAGCTGTGTCCCACTTCAGCATCGGCTGCGTCGGGTCGTAGCGGCCCCACTGGCAGGCAGGCCAGAGGTAGTGATTGGGCTCGGTGTGGCCGAGCAGATCGGCGCGTTCGACCATCCTGGTGATGGCCTGCAGCGCCGACGCGTTGAGCGGGATGACGCGGTGGCTCGTCTCGTTCTTGCTCCGGCGGACGTACAGGAGCTTCTTCTCGAGATCGACGTCGCGCCGGCGGAGGTGCTTGACCTCCACCGGGCGCATCGACGTGTTGGCAGCAGCGACAGCCGCGCAGTAGACGTGCTCCCACTCCGGATTCGACGCCGCTGCGTCGAAGAGCCGTTTGCGCTCCTCGGGCGTCAGCGCCCGCCCGACCGGTCGCTGACGCTCGGGCAGGTTGCGCACATGGTCGGCCAGCGCGCGCCACCGGCCGCACGACTTGAGCACGCGCGACAGCACGCCGACGTCCATGTTGATGGTGCGGTTGGCCTTGCCGGCCTCGTGGCGCTGGCGCTGGTAGTCGGCAATCGCCTTGGCCGTGATCGCGGTTAGCGGCACGTCACCGAAGCAGCGCTTCAGAGTAATCAGGCGCTCCTCCTCGAACTCGATGGTGCGCGGCGAGCAGTGCAGGCGCTTCCCCTCGATGTAGGCGTCCACGGCCTCGAAGAGGCGCTTCGGCCCCTGCGCGTGCGTGGCCACGCCTCCGAGGCCGGCATCCTCGATGAGCTGCCGTTCCTTCTGCTTCGCGACCTGGAGGTTCGTCGTGCCGAGGCGCTTGCGGTAGCGCCGACCGTCCACCGTGAAGTCTGCCCAGTACTGGCGTCCGCGCTTCCAGAGGCTCATGACCGCAACTCCTCGATGCCGGTCTGCCGATCAGGCGACGGTTCCGCACTGGCGTCAACGGTGCTGGCACGGACGAACTTCTCAAGGTCTGCCGGGAGGTAGCGTACGGCCCGTCCGAGGCGTAGGAACCGCGGCCCCTGGCCTCGATGCCGCCACGCGCGCAGCGTAGCCACCGACAGGCCGAGCAGGTCGGAGACCTCGCGCTCGGTGAGCGCGCGGGTGCCGTGGTGAATGACCTGCGCGTTCATGATGCCGCTCCGTTCTGCAGGTGCATCGTGCCGCGCGCGCTTCGCGGTTCCCGTGCGTGCTCTTCGAGCCAGGCGTCGATCCAGATCGGCCGCAACCGGATCGTCCGTCGTCCGCTGATCCGCACGTGCCGGAGTTCCTTTCCTTCGCACGCGGTGTAGATCGTGTCCCGACTCACGTTCGCGTAGTCAGCGCCTTCGCCGACCGTCAACCAAGGCCTCATGGTGCACCTCGCAATGCTTGTTGCCGAACGTCCACGAATGGCGCGCTCGGACGCGGTGACCTGGGTCAACGCGCCGCAGGCAGTTGCGCGAGATGCCGGCGTAACGCCGAACACCGAGAACGCGGGGCGATGGGCGCCGCGTTCATGCACGGCCTGAGGCCGATGCTTTCCGAAGCCCTCGGTGCGCTGACGTGCTGCCTTCTTGAATCGTCAGTGGGACAACCGGGCTCCCGAACACCGCCGCGGCAGGCCGTTGTGGCACGCCGCGAGCGATGGTGGAACTCCGAGACGCCGCACTCGGTACGCGCGCTGGAGTTCGAAGCCGTGCTAGTCAGGAAGTGTGTTGCTGGCGGGAGCCCTGAAGGCGCCGGCCGTCAGCAACCCGCGCCGAGTGTCGCTCGCGCGGCAGGTGTGCAGTGGGGCACGGACGAGAGGACAGGCTACCGCTGCTCCGGGTCGAGGTCAATGGGCAAGATCGACACGAGGAGCACTGCTCCTCCCAACTGATGTGCTACAACCGTGCGCAATGCGCACCCATCCCGCTGAGCGCTGGCACCAAGTCCAGACGAACGCCACATACCTGGCTGGCGCGTTGACGGAGTCAGAAGGCCTGAGCATTCGGTGGCACTCTCCGCTGAGCGAGCAGTCGTCACAGGTGTTCTGCGTGTCCGCGTTTGGCTCCTTGCGCCACGCGGCCGACGGCCAGGTGATTCTGCAGGCCCTTCTGACCCGCCACTTCCCGAAACGCGGCCTCACCGGCCCGTGGGAACTGTTGCTGGAGCATTCCGATCGTCGCATTCTGGACGAGTCGGGTCGAGTGACGGCGACTTCGCTGGACGTGTTCTGCCGTTCGGAATCCAGCGCCGTGTGCATCGAGTCCAAGTTCATCATGGATGCGCGCGAAGGATTCGGCCCCTGCAGTCAATTTCCAAAACACTGTGGCGGCCATTACGGCCCCGGCTCGGACCTGAAGACCGGCACAGCGTCGAACTGTCGCCTCGAAGTGGCCGACGGCGCTCGGGGAGCCCGTTCGTACTGGCGCAAGGGGCGGTCCCTGTTTCGGGAGCGTGTGTTCGCAACACAGGCCAGCGGCCAGGTGTGTCCGTTCCGGGGGCCGAACTTCCAGTTGATGCGCAACGTCCTGTTCGCTGCATCGTCGGGACGCGCAGCGTGGGCTACGCTGGCGATTGTGCCGGACCGTGTGGGTGCTGTTCTGCGCGCACAGGTGAGTGCGTTCAGGGAACAGGTTCTCCTGCCGGAGTACGGCGATCGGCTGGCTGTCGCGACGTACGAAGACATGATCGAACTGTTGCGCGCGTCAGCCTTCGACGAGAGCCGGAAGCTGGCCGCCTTCCTTGCCGAGCGCATCGATACGGTCTGCCAACGCGAACTGCGCAAGTAGAGCAGAGTCCGCTGGCCGATTCCGGCGCGCACGCCAAGCCATCACGCAGTTGCCCATCACCGACTGCGCGCAGGCGCGGTCAAGGCCGGAGCCGCTCACAGTCACGCGGGCCGAGCGAAGCGACGCGCCTTGATGGCGCCGAGCACAGATCGAGCATCGAATGCGTGATGGCAGCGGCTCGGAAACCGGTCCGGAATCAGCCTGTTCTCCGCACTGGCAATTCGGCGCTATCCGTCGCGAAACCTACCGCACAACCTGGCCACGTTCGGGACCAGTATCTCCCGCACGATAGCGGCGCGCACCAGCCACATCCAGGCCCGTACCGACACCGAGAGCGACACTGACAGCCATGGCGTGAGCGACCCTTCCGGACACGCGCGGGACGGAATCGAGCGCGCCAACCGGGGTCGC
Source organism: Vicinamibacterales bacterium (assembly GCA_050249615.1). GTDB lineage: Bacteria > Acidobacteriota > Vicinamibacteria > Vicinamibacterales > UBA2999 > VFZN01. The sequence continues at coordinate 47,791 of JBFWQE010000013.1, read as the reverse complement.
TCACGCCATGGTGTCCTGTGTTGGCGTCTACTCTTGCGCCTACAGGGGCGGCACAGAGCGCCGCCCGTCGAGAGCGGCGGCTGGCTGCTGTGCCGCGAAGTGGCGCGCGAACAGGCGATTGTCGCGCTCCAGGGCGGGTGGCTGCCAACGCCGGCTGCGCACGCGGCCAGGTCGTTGAGCAAGCGCTCAGGGGGACGACCTCCGAAATCGAGGTTGTCCCCCGGGGTTGTCCCGGCCTTACCGAACGAAGGGTCCGTGTGACGCTGTTGCAGACTATCATCGGTCAGTGGGGAGAGCTTCGAGAGACAAGCGGCGGCAAGTCTGGTTCGAGGCGGGCGTACGCGACCTCGGGCTCACGTTTGGACAACTGACAACAGCCACCGGCGATCCGATTCCGCCAGCCTACGCGTGCCCCCTGTGCGCCGTCACCGAGGCTGACGGCCGAGCGCGGATGAAGCTGTTCACCGCGGCGATGTTGGGAACCCTCCTGACCATCGAGGACGTCCCTCCCAGGCACTCAGACGGGCGTCCGTTGGTGCTCACCTGCAAGCCATGTAACAGCACTGCCGGACACGGCATCGATGCCATGGCTCATCGCGTCGAGCGCAGCATCAGAGCCCTTGCCGGTCAGGAGCCGGTGCACGGCCGGCTGCACGTCGGAGACCACGAACTGCCAGCCAAGTTTGAGACGAGCGCGGCGGGAGAGAATCGCATCACCATGCTGGGCGGGGCTCCGGCGACTCTGAGTCGTGTCGCGGAGTACTTCGACGGCGTCACGCGGGCACCGGCCTTGGCTGCCCCTTTTCGGCTGTCGTTTCAACTGACAGATCCCAACGACAGACGAGCGAAGGTCAGCTGGTTGAAGTCGGCGTATTTGGCCGTCTTCGCGCTCTTGGGTTACCGGTACGCCATGCATCCGTTTCTGGGGCCAGTCCGACGGCAGATTCAAGAGCCAACCCACGAATGGATCGACGCATTCTCGTTCCGGTTGCCGATGCCGCTGCCCTTCTCGGAGCGACGCGTCTTTCGTATTTCCAGACCCGAACTGCCTGTTTGCTGGGGCGTTCAGATGGGCCCGGTCCTCGTGTTCTTGCCCATCCGCGACTCGGGTGAGCTCTACGGTCGGTTGGCGGAACTGAAGGAGGAGCGAGCCTCGTTCGAGTTCAAGGCCGAGGGCTCAGTCTGGCCCTTGGCACCGATCTTCGCGATGGCGGAGAAGGCATATCCGCGACCGGACGGTCAGGCAATGCGGGGCTGAAACGCACTCGCTGACTCGGTGCCCGCTCGGTCCTTGAGGCCGCTCAGGCGATGTCGACCAGGGGTGAGAGATGCAGATACTGGCGCGTCAGCTCGACGCACTCGACACGGCCCAACCCGCGCTCGATCGCGTCCGCGAGGACATGGGAATCGGCCATCCAGAGGGTGCGTTCGGGGTCGACCAACCACTGGCGATAGAGGGCCTGGAAGCGCGGCCCGGAGAACACTCGCCCGTCCTCTTGGTACCCGGTGTACGAAGGCCCGGGATTGGGGTGGGTCTGCCGCAGGCGCTCCTTGAACATCCGCTCGATCATGCTCACGTTGCGCCCGCCCGTCGTTCCCATCAGATGCTCGCGGGCGGCGTGCAGGTAGACTCGTTCGGCTTTCATCAGGGGCTTCGGAAACAGCAGCCGGATGGTCCACCGACTGAGCTTCCACAGCAGCGGCACGTGCCGCAGCAGGAACAGCCTGAAGTCCCACGGCACCGGCGTCGTCACGAGATAGACGAAGACGTGGTGGTCGGTGCGCTCCGGGTCGTCGCCGATCGGGAGCTTGTCCGGGAAGTGGCGATATGTCGGGCGCGGGCCGTGGCCGAATTGCAGGCGGGGTAGATCAGCGAGATCGAAGCGGTCACCCAGGTGGCTGGTGAAGTGCCGACGCTTGTCGGTGGACGGCCCAAGCCAGACCATCGAGCGATCGTCCAGGACGGCGTCGAGCAGCATCACGCGCTCGATCAGGCGGCCGAGCGCCGCCCGCTTGCGGAACCGGCTGTCGGGCTCGCGAATGGCGGTCCAGAACGGCTTGTAGTGCAGGTGGAACATCCGCCCGCGATGCAGCTTGCCTGGCGCGATGGGCGTGGCGAACTGGCGGTCAACGAGGCTCCTGATGAAGTCGGTGCTCTTCTGGCCGTGGACGATGCCGGCGAACTGGCAGTACTGGCGTTCGAGGAAGACGCCTGAATGCAGGAGGACCTCCAGGAGAAAGCGCGACTGCCGGTCCGTGAACCCGAACGCCGATATCGCGTGCAGCCGTTCTGCGCTCGTCTCCTTGATGAACCAGAACTGGGGCTCCGGTGGAAGCGGCGTCGGCTCCAACGGCAGCGTACTCACAGGAACTCCTCCATGATCCGCGGGCTTCGTCCGCCCCTGCCGCCGCCACGTCCGCCAACGCCGGACCCCATCGAGACGTAGCAGGTGAAGCCGGACTTCGCCGCGCCGGCGGCGTGGGCACCGCGATAGTGCGGCGTCACGATCTCGAGGTCCTCGAAGCGTGAACGGCCATCACGGTCCTCGTACTCGATGCGAGCGTCCGGGAAGTGCACGTGCCCGTCCTCCTCGTAGGGCAGGTCGTGCTCCTTCGCCCAGTGGACGATCTCGTCGGCCTCGCGATCGGGACGGCCGTCGCAATCCTTCCTGCCGCGATTCCGCTCGTGCAGGAAACGCTGGTAGTCGCGCTTCATCTCGTAGTCGAGGACGACGCGCTGGACGCGCCCGCCGCAGTCACGGATGCGTTCCTCGGAGCGCTCGTAGGCGCGGTAGACCTTCACATCGTGGGTCAACTCGCGCGGCTTCCTGAGGCCGGCGTAGAACTCCTGGCGGGGCTCGTGTGTTCGCTCGTCGCGCGGAAGCGATCGATTGGCTTCGAGCAGGTCCCGGCCGCGCTCGGTGAGGACGACGGCGCGGTCGTTGGCATCGAGTGGCGACCGCCGAATCAGACTCTCGTCTTCCAGGTGACGGATGCTCTGGTGCGGCTTCCGGGCGTCGTCGCGCAGCGCCGCCAGGTCGCGCTCGGCGACCACGCGAAACGAGCCGACCGTCGCTAGCATCCGGCTTTCGGAGCCGTCGATGTCGTAGACGCGATCGCGGTCTCGGGTGCGTTCCCGCTCGCGCCCGCGTGGCAGGTCGAGGTCGCGCGTGAAGACGTCGCGCGGGTCCCGCTCGCGGCGGTCGGACGTTTGGCCGCTGCCGCGGCCACCGCGATCGAGATCGCGGCCTCGATCTCGGTACTGACGGTCGTCGTCGCGCGGGTCGTAACGGTCGAACATACGGCCACCTACGCTGCGAATATGATCGGTTCGCGAGCGGGGTGCAATTCATCCTCTGCCGTTCTCGGGCCGCTTCGGGCCGTGGTGGGTGCATGCGACTTGGAGCAGAATCATTAAGGAACTGGCAAGGTGAGGTCGGCAGAGGCCCCCTAGCGTGATACCCATGACCGTGAAGCAACTGCGCCGCATCATCGCTGGCGGCGAAACACTGGATGTCGAGTTCAAGGGAGAGAAGCGATCGATCCTCAACGACCGCGAGCTCGTCGAGGCCGTCGTCTGTCTTGCCAATCGGACCGCCGTCGCACCAGGTTGGCTGCTCGTGGGTGTGGAGGACGACGGCACAGTCACCGGCGCTCGTCCCCGGCACGACGCGACGACGGATCTCGACAGAGTCGCCGCCCTCGTCGCGGGTCGAACGCGGCCGGCGCTGGCCGTGCAAGTCGAAGAGCACTTGCTGGACGGTATGTCCGTTCTGGTGGTCGAGGTGCCGCCACAACAGCACGTCGTCTGCACGAGTGACGGACAGTTCCTGCGCCGTACGTTGGGCGGTGACGGACGCCCGGCGTGCGCTCCAATGGACGCTCTTGCCATCCAGTCGCAGCAGGCGGACCGGGGTCAGCTAGACCCTTCAGGGCAGGTGGTGGGCGGCGCGCGGTGGGAGGATTTGGACCCGCTTGAGTTCGAGCGCTTCCGACGAAGTGTCCGCGAACGTCGGGGACGCAGCGACGAATCCCTTCTCAACCTGCCTGACTTGGAATTGGCGAAGGCCCTCGGCGTGGTTGATGCCAACGGGAGCCCACGAGCATTGCGCCTGGCTGCCGTGCTCCTCTTCGGGAAGGACGATGCTCTTCGTCGATTCGTACCCGGCAATGAGGTCGCGTTCCAGGTGCTGCGTGGCCTCGATGTCGAGGTCAACGATTTCTTCCGCTGGCCCCTGCTCCGGGTGATGGAAGAGATCGAAGCGCGGATTCGTGCGCGCAATCGCGAAGAGGAGCTGATGGTGGGCCTGCTGCGCGTGGGCGTGCCGGACTACCCGGAGCGGGCCCTGCGTGAGGCGCTGGCCAACGCGCTGATCCACCGTGACTATCAGCGCCTCGGTGCGGTGCACTTTCAGTGGCACTTGGACCGTATCGAGATCAGCAGCCCCGGCGGTTTTCCGGAAGGCGTTCGCCTTGACAACTTGCTGGTCACGGCCCCTCGCCCGCGCAATCCGCTTCTTGCTGACGCGTTCAAACGGGCCGGCATCGTCGAACGGACCGCGCGCGGGATCGACACGATCTTTTTCGAGCAGTTGCGAAACGGCCGGCCAGCGCCATCCTACGCACGCAGCGACGCGACCGGCGTGGTGGTGGTCATTCCAGGTGGCGAGGCGAATCTGGACTTCGTGAGGCTGCTCGTCACCGAGGCGCAGCACGAGCGCGACCTGAGCCTCGACGAGCTGCTCGTGCTGAATGCGTTGTGGCAGGAGCGCAGCCTGACTACACCCGATGTCGGCCGGCTCATTCAGAAGCCGGACGGTGACGCGCGCGCCGTGCTACACCGCCTGGTGGAGGCTGGCTTCGTCGAAGAGCGTGGCCAGAAGAAGGGACGCACCTGGCACCTTTCGGCTGCGACGTATCGAGCCCTTGGCGACAAGGCCGCGTACGTGCGCCAGCGGGGATTCGAACCGCTGCAGCAGGAACAGATGGTGCTGCAGTACGTCGAACGACACGGACGGATCACCAGAGCCGAGGTGGCGGAGCTCTGTAGGCTGTCGGCAGACCAGGCGTACCGGCTCCTCACGCGCCTGACCGAGGATGGCCGTCTGGTCCAGCGCGGCAGCAAGAAGGGGGCGTGGTACGAACGGTCCGGCCCTTCGTGAGGCGGGCGAAAATAACCGCACCGCGGTTATATAACCGCGGATAACCGCGGAACGGGCCCCGCTGACCTTGCGGCGGTCCATCGAGCTTCCTTGTGCAGCAAATTTATGGCATCTTTTGCTTCGAATCTTCATGGCGAAGCGCCCACAATCGGCTGAAAAGTCGATACTTGACCGCATCAGGGGGCACGGGAGGGGGTGGGTGTTCACCCCGCGCCACTTCCTGGACCTGGCCAGCCGTCCGGCCATTACCTCGGCGTTACGGCGCCAGACGGAGGCAGGGACGATCCGTCAGCTCGGCCGAGGCCTGTACGACTTTCCGAAGCTGCACCCGAGCTTGGGCCAGCTCTCTCCGACGCCAGAGGCCCTCGCGAAGGCGATGGCCGGGCGTGATCGCGTCAGACTTCAGCCGTCCGGAGCCTATGCCGCGAATCTGCTGGGCCTTTCGGAGCATGTGCCCGCGAAGGTGGTTTTCCTCACCGATGGCCCGAGCCGAGTGGTCCGGGTCGGCCCAATCACGCTGCAGCTTCGACGCACCACGCCGCGCAATATGGCGGCTGCCGGACGTCCGTCTGGGCTCGTTATTCAGGCGTTCCGTCACCTCGGCCCGGAGTGCATCACGCCGGAACGAATCGCCAGACTCCGGCGCACGCTGCCAGCCGACGATCGGCGCTCGCTGCTCAAGGACCTGACGCTGGCGCCAGAATGGATGCACCGTCCGCTGAAGGATCTGGCGTCATGACGCTGGCGTTCCTCGAGCTGCCGGCTGCCGAGCGCAACGTCTACATCGACGAAGCCGCAGCCCGTCGAGGACTGGCTCCCGTAATCGTCGAGAAGGGCTTCTGGGTGTGCTGGCTCCTCAGCATCTTGTTCCAGTCGTCCTTTCGAGATGCCATCGCCTTCAAGGGCGGTACGTCGCTCTCGAAAGCCCTCGACGTCATCAATCGGTTTCCGGAGGACATCGACCTCTCGCTGGCGCCGGCGTTCCTCGGCCTCGACGAACCCGACGCGATGGCTGCCTTGAGCAAGGGCCAGGCGGGCAAGTGGATGGAACGAGCCGAAGCGAAGTGCACGGCTGTCGTCCGTGACGCGCTGGCACCCGAGATCGCCGCCGGATTGTCAGGGCAACTCGGCGAGGGCAAAAGTCCATGGCTGACGTTCGAGGTCGACGCCACTCGCACTCGCCCGTGCTGTTGTTTCACTAGCGTAGGGCCGTTGGACAGCACATCATGAGAATCACATCCCTGCGCATTGAGAACTTTCGCTCCATAAAGGCGCTCGATGTTCAGCTCGGCGAAACGACGGTCTTCATCGGGCCAAACAACGCGGGGAAAACGGCAATTCTCGATGCCGTCCGAATTGTGCTCACGCGACGCTGGGGACAGCGCGGAACGGGCTTCACCGAATACGACATTCACCTCGCCACCCAGACTGACGACCCGAAAACCTCGACTCCAGTTGCTATCGAACTCCGAACCGAGGAGGGCGCGGCGGGCGAATGGCCAGATGCCGTCCAACAGGCTCTGGATCAGATTGTCCAGACCGATCCAGCGACCGGACAGAACTCGATCACGTTGCGGGCGGGCTGGGGGTGGAATGCCGGCGAAGAGCAGTTCGTGGCGGACTGGGCCTTCCTGAACGCGGCTCGAGCTCCGCTCTTCGGTGGGGCCACGCGGCGGCTGAACCTCGAACGCTTCTGGGAGTACTTGCCCGTCTTCTACCTCGGTGCCCTTCGAGACGCCGAGGACGAGTTCTCCTCGCGATCACAGTTCTGGGGCCGTCTTCTAAAGGCGATGAAGATCCCCGCAACGCTGGAAGCTCGGGTCCAGAAGATACTTGATCGACTCAACACCAGGCTGCTAGACGCGGACCCAAGGCTGGCGCAAGTCGCGACGACCCTGTCCGGAGCCACGAAGGTGGCCGCGCGCGACCGTGACGGTGGAGTCAACCTCCGCCTTGTTCCACTCAAGGCATGGGATCTGCTCTCGAAGGCAGAGATCATTCTGCGCAACGAACCGGACTGGCCATGGTTGCCATTGCAGCGTCACGGCCAAGGCCTCCAGAGTCTTTCCGTCATTTTTCTCTTTCAAGCGTTCGTCCAGCACCTGCTGGCCGAGCTGTATCAGCCCGACAGCGTTCCAGCCCTCGCTCTGGAGGAGCCTGAGACGCACTTGCATCCACAGGCTGCCCGGACATTGTGGGCGCACGTGAATGCGCTCCCCGGGCAGAAGATCATCACGACGCACTCGCCGTATTTCGTCCCGCACGTCCCCTTTCGTGACCTTCGCCTCGTCCGTTTGACTGAGCGCGGCACCGAGATTAGCTGGCTGCCCCCGAACTTCTCAGCCACCGTTCCGCACGTTCCGTCCCTCGATGGCGTCGTGGCGGGGTCGGGTGGCCTCCTCGTCTACGACCGACTGACGGAGACGCTTACGGTCAACGGCGCCTTTCCCGAGGCTCTATACCGCGACACTCTGACCGTCTATGGACAGCACCCTGACAGGGCAGTGATCCACGGGGTCCTGAGAGAGCTGAAGGACCGCTCAATGCTGTTCATGTCGGACGACGAACTGGCGTCACTCGAGACCTTCGCACGACGCATCCGAGGTGAGATCTTCTTCGCTCGACGCTGGATGCTCGTGGAAGGACAAGCGGAGTACCTGATCGTTCACGCGCTTGCCAAGGCGATCGGATACGACTTGGATGAACATGGCGTGGCTGTTATCGATGCCATGAACAACGGCCATCCATCCACGTTCGCGGCTCTGGCCCGAGCGCTGTCAATCCCGTGGCTGGCCGTCTTCGATGGCGACAACGCTGGCCATGGGTACGTCCAGAAGATCACCGATCGTCAGTTTGACCCTGGGTTTGTGGCTCAGCGGTGCCGTACTCTGGCTGGGGGCCATCTGGAGCAGCAACTCTTGGCGGACGGCCTGGAACCTGAGCTTCGCGCCATCCTGCAGGAACTCGGGCACGCCGACGCCGGCACGATCGGTCTGCCGATTCTCCAGACACGACTCGAGAAGTGCAAGATCGATGTCGCTGCCAAACTCGCCGAGCGCCTGGCCACTGACCCCGCGCTGGCGACACGCACTCTTCAGCAGTTTCGCGACGCGATCGGAGAACTGAGAGGGCTGGCATGACCGAGTCGCCGTTCAACGCCGCTCTTGCGCAACTCACCGACATTCAGCGTCAAGCGGTACAGTGGGACCAGGGACCACTGCTCGTGCTTGCGGGCCCCGGTTCGGGCAAGACGCAGGTCTTGACGTGTCGCATTGCCGACCTGCTCGACCGTTCGCGTGATCAGCAGTTCCGGATTCTCGCTCTCACGTTCACGAACAAGGCGGCCGACGAGATGAAGAGCCGCGTCGCTACGTTCGTGCCGGGCCTGGAAGAGCGCGCCAACATCGCGACATTTCACGGTTTCTGCGGTCAGGTACTGCGACAGCACGGCGTCCATATCGGGATTCAGTCCGACTTTGCAATCTACTCGACAGATGCAGATCGAAAAGCTGTCCTGGAGGATGCCTTGGCAAGGGCCGAAGGACAGAGTGACCCGGACGACGTCAGGCACCTGCCAGTCATCGACCGACTCAAGGCGAGCCTCATTGAGCCGGAGGAAGCAGAGAGCGCGCTGGGGAGGGCACCCGAAGCCAAGCGGATTGCAGTCACGTACCGGGTCTACGAAGAGGAGTTGCGCCGGCTGAACGCATTGGACTTCAACTCCCTCATCCTTCAGGCCCATCGTCTTCTGGTGGCGTTTCCGGCAATCGCGACGCGCTATCGGCGGTCGTATCCGTACTGGCTGATAGATGAGTTCCAGGACACGAATCGTGCCCAGTACTCTCTCCTCCGTAGTCTTGCCGCCAACTCCTTTCAGAACGTGTTCGCTGTTGCAGATGATGACCAAATCATCTACGGATGGAATGGAGCCAGCTACCAGCAGATTCAAGCATTTATCGCCGACTTCGGTGCTCAGGTCATCCAGCTGCCGACGAACTATCGGTGCCCCGCAGCGATCGTAGAGGCGGCCAATCGGCTCGTTGTCTATAACGTTCAACGTACGGCAACCAAGGGGCCACTAGTCGCGGGAAAGACGAGCGGCCTGTACCCGGACTCTGAGCAGATTCAGCTGCGCGTGTTCGAGACGGAGGATGACGAGGCCGTCGGAATTGCCACGGAGATCGCGAGCACCGGCCGAGGCTCCTGGGACCAGACGACGGTCCTTGCGCGAACGAAGGCCCTCCTAGACCGGATGAACAGAGCATTGCATGACGCAGGTGTAGCCGCAGGAGTCGCGCAACGTCGCGACGATTTTCTGTCGCCGGAGTTCAGGTGGCTTGTTGCCGTCTTGCGGCAGACGGTCAGACCATTGGACAGGCGGAACCTGTCGGTGCTCGTCGATTCGTTCAATCGAATGGCGGGGACATCCGTCGACGGCGCGCAGGTGGTCGCGGATGCCGAATCAACGGGATTCAGCTACCTTGCAACGTGGTTGGAGTCTGCGCGTCTGAGTGGCGCGTCGTCGCCATCGGATGCACTGCTTCAGTACGTGCAAACGACAAGCACTGCGTCGACGATCCAGATTGACATGAGCGGCATACTTCAGGAGTTGTCGGACCGACAGAACGCCGCGTCGGACGAATCGGATGTGGCTGAAGACATGGCTGCGTGGCGCGGCCTTAGCCGAGACATCGCGAGCCACATTGGAACGGGCGCACCGCTCGAACAGTTCCTGCAGGAGTTGCAGCTGCGCTCAAAGGAGCCAGCGCCGAGACCGCACTCTGTTACGCTTATGACCATACACGGGGCGAAGGGGCGGGAGTTTGAGCGCGTGTACGTGATCGGACTGGCGGAAGACATCATGCCCTCCTTCCAGAGTCGCCAGAAGGGCGACGGGAGCCCGGAGATGGAGGAAGAGCGTCGCAACTGCTTCGTCGCCATCACCCGTACGAAAGAATGCCTCGTGCTCAGCCGAGCCAAGAGCTATCGAGGTTGGAAGAAGGCGCCGTCGCGGTTCCTAGTGGAGATGGGGCTCGTTGAGGCCAGTGCGTAGTTGGCCGCCGTTGGTCGTCAATCCGCCGTCCAAGGCGTTTCACAAGGATCTGGCGGTAGCGCGGAAGACCGCTCACCCTCCCAACGACACGCCCGGAACCCGCTCATGAGCAGTCTCACCGATATTGAGAAGCGCTACGTCGAGAAGGTGCTTGGCATGGGTGGCGGCTACGTCCTCGACTTCACGGACGCGACCTTCGACACGTTCTTCAAGCGCCACAAGCGCGACATCCACCACGGCCCATATCAGAAGTACGGTACATCCAAGGCCAAGAAGCTTCGCGCCTTCTGGGAGGTCGAGCCGGACGCCGTCGTCGGTTCGGTCTTGTCCGAACTGCTCGACGCCTACGAGGCGGATTGCGATCTCAACAAGCGCGAGATCGATTCCGCCGCTCTGACCAAGACGCGCGCCATCGTCGCGCGCCTTCAAGGAAGAGCGGCACCACCGCCTCCGGAGCAGTCTGCCGCGGAGTTCCTGAGCCGTCATTTCGCCGCTCCAAACGTTCAGAAACTCCCCATCGAGCAGCAGGTCGTGCCCATCATTGAAAGCCGCTTGGCGGAAGCCGACAAGGCACTGGCCGCCGGGGCCCACCTGTCAGTGATCTTCCTGTGCGGGAGCGTGCTCGAAGCGGTCCTTCTCGGTGCCGCCCAGAAGGAACCGGCGCGCTTCAACAAAGCATCCGCCAGCCCAAGAAACCAGGACGCCAGCGTCAGGAAGTTCCACGAGTGGACGCTCGCGCAGTTCATCGATGTGGCCTGCGAAATCGGCATCCTCAAGCCGGACGTCAAGAAGTTCGGCCACGGCCTTCGAGAGTTCCGCAACTACATTCACCCGTACGAGCAGATGGTGTCAGGCTTCACACCCGACCACCACACCGCCACGCTCTGCGTTCACGTGCTGAAGGCCGCACTGGCCAGCGTGGCCGGGGAGAGGTGAGGAGGTCCGACGCCAAGTGCCTTCGAACTCCGTCTCCTTCGCCCAGGCCGGGCGCATAGGTTGGCGGTCGATGTCCACGCCCGCGCCATGTTCACGATGCCGCGAACGTGCCCGACGTCACAGCGCCCGATCGTGACGCAACCGTGACGTGACCCGATCAATTTCGAGAGAAATACAGTGGTTTATGGGGATCGACGCTCGTGAGGCGATTCGCGCTAAGCGCCTGAATCTGTAACGCTTATCGCAATCGAGAGCACGCCATCGCGCACGGCCAGGTGGATTTCCAAGCGTGCTCCTTCAACCACTCGGACATCTCTCCGTTCAGGATCAGCAACTTGCGAGCGGTCGACCAACAATTATCGCACACGTCGCGTGCCATCGCCCCTTGAACTCGAAGCCGCAGGGTTTCAGTGACTTGCGGCGAACGAGGCCGCGCGGGCTGCTCCAGTGACGCGCCGACGAGTAGTGGAGACGCTGCATCTCGCGAGCCTCTGCGGGGAGACGGTCAAAGCCATTGTGGAAGACCAGCCGTCCGACGCCGAATCGAGCGAGCGGCGGAAGCCGCTGATGCGACGAAATCGCCGAACGGCCATTGAACGTCTCCGTGCGCCTGAATACCTTCGTCTTGCGCCGCATGCCACTCAGGGCAGGGCGGCAGATCGTTCGACCCGCACGATCGTCGTCTTGTAGTCCTTACCGTCGGGTCGACGCAGGCGCAGGTGACCATTCGAGACGCACGCGTCAATCGCGTCGTTGACCACGAGTCGGGTCGGATTGAAGTTCCAGAAATCGCTACCAGGCGACTGAGCGACATAGGTGAAATCGTTCAGCCGCACCGTCACCACGTAGGTCTTGTTCTGCCGCTCGCTGGGCGTCGTGTAGACCTGTACGGCGCGATCACCGGACTTGCCGTGTCCCTTGCGCCGTGTCTGAACGAAGGTGATAGTCGGCTGAGGGATCCGGGACATCACGACCTCGACGTCCAGCAGGGTGGCCGTTCCGCAGACGGACGCTTGTGCGGCTGCTGGCGTTGGCGCGAGCGCCACCAGTGCCGTTGACACCGCCAGCAAGACGGCTGTCGCGGTGGTTGCGGGGCCAGCGGGTGCCGTGGGTCGCGTCGTCCTCGCGAGCGCTGTAGCGGCCTGGCAGCCGCACGTGCAGCCGGTGCCCTGGCACGATTCACACGAACAGACGTAGGTCCTGGTATGCATGACAGCTCCTTCAGGGTCCTGGGTTGACGCCATGTCAACGATCGGAGTGTCGCACTCCGTCAGGACGCCAGGATTGGACGAACCGGCTGATGTCCTTGAACGAATCGGCTGTTCTCCGTCGAGTCTGCCAGATCGCTGATGCGTTCACGCCGCGCAGGCGTCCGGTCTTCACGTACCGAACGACGACGGCCTCAACGCCGTCGATCCCGTCCACGCACGCGATCTGAGCCCCTGTCATCACGGCGATCTGACTGCCGCTGGCGCCCAAGACCAGGCGCAGCCGTCTCCGCACCCGTCGCCCGGCGCGCTCGTCGCCAGACGCCAGCACCATGAGCACACGCTGGCCACGTCGCAGTGCATCTGCTGCGGCCGCGTGGGCGGCGCGGGTCTGACCGACCACGACGAGATCGACCGCTTTGGTCATGGCTCCTCCGAGCACCAGGACGGCGGTGTCGCCGGTGGCGTCATTCGAAGAGTAGCGACCGCACCGTGGCTCATGATTGAACGAATCGGTCGATGCTCTTGCCGAGGGGTTGTGCCCCGCCTTCTCTCGGCGAGGCTGCGCTAGAATCGGGCCCTGCCGTATACGCCGAACGACGATCCGTATCGCTGGTTGAGCGTCCCGCGCTGGTACCTGTGGGAGGGCGGCTTCCTCCTGACGGCCAAAGCCCGGGGCCTCGTGCCGCCCCACGCGCACCATGCCATTCAGGCCGTGGTTGCGATCGAGGGCTGTGTGGCGATCCGGGGGAGCGGCCACGGGTGGCGCGAGTGCCGAGGCCTCGTCGTGCGACCCGATGCCGAGCACTCGTTCGACTGCAATGGGGCGCTCGGCGTGATGCTCTTCGTCGATCCGGAGTCCATCGAGGGGGCCTGGCTGGCTGGCTCCCTGCGACAAGACATCACGACCGTTCCCGACTCGCGGCTCGATGCGATCGTGCCCGAGCTCCGCGGGTTGGCCGATCGGCCGGATGACATCGTGGACGTGTCGGCGCTCGTTCGCCGCTTCGTACACGGCCTGAGTCCCGGCCAGGCACCGACGCGCCGGCTCGACTCCCGCGTGACCGCGATACTCGACGCGATTCGTGCATCTGACGACCTGCGGATGTCGCTCGACACAGCATCGGACAAGGCGTGCCTGTCGCCGACCCGGTTCGCGCACCTGTTCAAGGAACAGGTCGGCTTGCCGTTCAGCAGGTACATGCTCTGGCGGAAGCTCACGCGGGCGATGGTGGCCGTCGCGTCGGAGCGAACGATTGCAGCAGCCGCCCACGCGGCAGACTTCGCCGACGCCGCACACCTCACCCGCACGTTCTACCAGATGGTGGGCATGGCCCCGTCGGCGTTGATGCAGGGCGATCTCATCGAGATCACCTCGCCGTTCAACACGCCCGCGCCGGAGACTGACAGGCGCCCGCTCCGGCAACCCGGATAGCCGATTCGTTCAAGAAGATCAGCTGCTCGATCCGGTCCTGCCGGCCCGCCTGGTGCGACACTCCGCTTCGTTGACATGCCGTCGACACCAACGAAGGAGCCGCTCATGCGCCTCCAGCACGCGCCATGTGGACGCCTGACTTGGCGCGTTTCGCCAGTCCATTCGGCGTAGCGGGTCAGGTCGGCGACAACGGCAGGAGGGGTGATGACGTCAACACGGCGAGCTCCGCGAGCGCCGTGATGATCGCGGCCCAGGGACGGAGTGATCGCTCGTCATCCCTGCCCCGAGTCCTTCCGGTCGTTTCTCCAGCGCTCCCGCGTCTCCGATGCGCGGAACACGGGCAACGACCACCCGTACCTGATCGCCAAACCCCGAACGGTGAAGGTCGTGAGGAACGCGCCGATCATCGCCGGCAGGCGCTCTACGCCCGCCTGGTCGAGCCCGACGTACGTGCAGGCGCCGAGCACCGACGCCGTCACGTAGATCTCGTGGCGGAGGAGCACCGACGGCACGTGCCCGAGCGTGTCCCGGATCATGCCGCCGACCGTCCCGGTGACCGCGCCCATCGCGATGGCCACCAGCGCCGGCGCGCCGACATCCATGGCCTTGACCGTCCCGGCAACGGTGACCAGGGCGAGGCCGAAGGCGTCGAACCACAGGAGCGTTCGATAGCGGGACTCGACCAGCGGCGCGACGAAGTGCATCACCACCGCCGTCATCAGGCAGGCCGACACGTGGACGGGGTTCTGCACCCAGAACACGGGCACGTCCAGGATCAGATCGCGCACCGTCCCGCCTCCGACGCCCGTGATGACCGAGAGCCACATGAAGCCCATCACGTCCATCCCCTTGCGAGACGCGACGAGCGCGCCAGATACCGCGAAGACGACGGCCGCCAGGATGTCGAAGAAATAGACGAGGCGGAACAGCTCCGCCGGGTTGATCAGTGTCGTCTGCATGGGTTCCGGCGGACAGCGAGGACCGACCTCAGTATCCCACGCTCATCCCGCGACCGCCCCAACCCCCCGAACCCCCGAACCCGAGAACCCGAGAACCCGAGAACTCGAGAACCCGAGAACCCGAGAACCCGAGAACCCGAGAACCCGAGAACCCGAGAACCCCAGGACCCCGTGCTATACTCCCATCCGTGACCACCGCCATCCACACCCGAAAGTGCAGCACGCGAAAGCGGGCGTGCCATGCGCCGGGATGCGTGGATCAGTGGTCTACTCCATAGAGTAGGAACATCGATTCGGCCCCTTGTCTGGGCCACAGCTACCCGCCGCGGCAGATGCCCAGGCGGGTTTTTTGTTTTCGGGAGGAACACGTGGAGAGGATCGACGTCGGCGTGCTCGGGGCTACGGGGATGGTCGGGCAGCAGTTCGTGTCCCGCCTCGCGCGGCATCCGTGGTTCAACCTCACCTGGCTGGCCGCCAGCGAGCGCTCCGAGGGCAAGTCGTACAAAGCCGTGGCGCCATGGCGTCTCTCCACGCCGATTCCCGAGGCCTCGGCGAGCCGCCTGGTCGAGTCCTGCACGCCGGGCCGGGGGCCGAGGGTCGTCTTCTCCGGACTGGACGCCGGGGTGGCGGGTGAGATCGAAGGCGCCTTTGCCGCCGCGGGACACATCGTCGTCAGCAATGCGCGCAACTACCGGATGGACCCGCTGGTGCCGCTGCTCATCCCCGAGGTGAACGCGGAGCACCTGCAGGTGCTGCCCGAGCAGCGTGCCGCGAAGGCCTGGACGGGCGCGATCGTCACCAACCCGAACTGCTCGACCATCGTGCTGGCCATGGCCCTGGCGCCGCTCCGACTCTTCGACATCCGGAGCGTGGTCGTCTCGACGATGCAGGCGGTGTCCGGGGCCGGGTACCCGGGCGTGCCATCGCTGGATATCCTCGGCAACGTCGTCCCGTACATCGGCGGTGAAGAGGAGAAGATGGAGACCGAGACCCTGAAGATTCTCGGCAGCGACGGCGGGCGCGTTCCGCTGGCCGCGGTCGTGAGCGCGCATACCAATCGCGTGCCCGTCATCGACGGCCATACCATGACGGTGTCGGTGGACCTTGGCGAGAAGCCCTCACCCGAACTTGTGCTGGCAGCCATGCGTGCCTTCAAGGGGCGGCCGCAGGAGCTTGGCCTGCCCAGCGCGCCGCAGCCGGCCATCGTGGTGATGGACGAGCCGAACCGCCCGCAGCCGCGGCTCGATGCCGACCTCGGCGGCGGCATGGCGGTGAGCGTCGGCCGCGTTCGACCGTGTCCCGTGCTGCACACGCGCTTCGTGGCCCTGGGCCACAACACCGTGCGGGGCGCCGCCGGGGCGGCCATCCTCAACGCGGAGCTGATGCACGCGCAAGGGTTGCTGAGTTGAGACGGGAGTGAATTGAGTCGGGAGCCGGGAGTCGGAGTGAAGGGATTCGGCGCACGCCCCAAGCCCCAAGCCCCAAGCCCCAGGATCCATCGGAGTTGTCATGGTCGTAATGAAGTTCGGCGGAACCTCGGTGGCAGACAGCGCGGCCATCGAGCGGTTGATGGCCATCGTGCGGGCGCAGCGGCAGGCCGACGCGCAGCAGGAAGGCGGCGACGCGCGCGGGCCCATCGTGGTGGTGTCGGCGCTGTCGGGCGTGACCGATCGGTTGCTGGGCGTGGCTGCGCAGGCCGGCGCCGGGGACATCGATGGCGCGATCGCCAGCCTGCGGGATCTGCACCAGCGGCACGTCATGGTGTCGGAAGTGGTGACCGACGATGCGCTCGAGACCGTGCTGCGCGGCGAGCTCGCGGCCGAGTTCGCGGAGCTGGAGCGCGTGGTCGCGGCCCTTGGCGTGCTGCGGGAGGTGTCGCCGCGGTGGATGGACACGATTGCCGCCGCGGGTGAGATCCTCAGTAGCCGGATCGTGGCCGCGGCGCTGAACGCACGGGGACTGCCTGCCGCGTGGGTGGACTCGCGCCTGGCCGTGGTCACCGACGGCGAGCACCAGGCCGCGGCGCCGCAGTTCCCCGAGACCACCGCGGCGTTGATGATCCACGTGGATCCAGTGCTGGCTGCGCACCGCATTCCCGTGCTCGGCGGGTTCGTGGGCGCCACGCGCGAGGGCGTCACGACGACGCTGGGGCGCGGCGGCTCGGACTACTCGGCCGCCATCGTGGGCTCGTGCCTCGGTGTGGGCGAGATCCAGATCTGGACCGACGTGGACGGCATGCTCACCTCGGACCCCCGCATCGTGGACGAGCCGCAGGTCGTGCCGCACATCTCGTTTGCCGAAGCGTCGGAGCTGGCGTACTTCGGCGCGAAGGTGCTGCACCCCGCCACCATCCAGCCGGCCGTCGCGCGCAACATCCCGGTACGCATCCTGAATTCGCGGCGCGCCAACGCGCGCGGCACGCTCATCACGGCCGAGAGGCCGGTGAGCGAGCGCCCGCTGACGGCCGTGGCGGCGAAGAAGGGCGTCACCGTCGTGGATATCACCTCCACGCGCATGCTGATGGCGCACGGGTTCCTGAGCCGGCTGTTCTCGGTGTTCGATCGCTACAAGACGCCGGTGGACGTGGTCACGACCTCGGAGGTGAGCGTGTCGGTGACCGTGGACGACGCGCGGCGCCTGCCCGCGGTCGTCGAGGAGCTCTCGAGTTTCGCCGAGGTGTCGTGCGAGGGCCAGATGGCCATCGTCTGCGCCGTGGGGGACGGCCTGGAGCGGGATCCGGCGATGGCGGCACGGGTGCTGGCGGCGGTGGGCGACGTGCCGCTGCGCATGGTGTCGCAGGCCGCCGGGCGGCGGAACATCACCTTCGTGATCCGCGAGCGCGACGTGGCGACGGCGCTCAGCCGCCTGCACGACACCTTCTTCGCGCCGTATCCGGTCTCGGCCTCGGTGGCCGGGACCCGGGGCTGACCCGCGATGCCGCAGCTGCTGATCGTCGGGCACGGCCGCATGGGTTCGCTCGTCGCGTCTCTCGCCGGCGCCTACGGCTTCGACGTGGCGGGCGTCGTCACCACGCAGAACGGACACCGGGCCATCGCCGACGGCGTCTTCGGCCACGTGGACGTGGCCATCGACTTCACGCTGGCCGAAGCCGTTCCGAAGACCCTGCCCGCGCTGGCGGCGCGCGGCATCAACGTGGTCATCGGGACGACGGGATGGCAGGCCGACGAAGCGGCCCTGCGCCGGCTCGTGGCGGACGCCGGCATCGGCGTCGTCTCCGCCTCGAACTTCTCCCTCGGGATGAACCTCTTCCAGCTGGTCGTGTCGGAGGCGGCGCGCCTCTTCGCCCCGCAGCACGACTTCGGCGCGTGGATTCACGAGGCGCATCACGACAGGAAGAAGGACGCGCCGTCGGGGACCGCGCTCACGCTGAAGGCCGGGATGGAGCAGGCGGGCTTCGATCGGGCCATCGACGTGTCGTCCACGCGGGCCGGGTCCATTCCCGGGACGCACGCGGTGGGCTTCGACGGTCCTTCGGAGACCATCGAGCTCACGCACACCGTGCGGGACCGCGCCGTCTTCGCCCGCGGCGCGCTGGTCGCCGCACGCTGGCTGGTGGGGCGGAGGGGGTGGTACGGGATGGTTGACGTGCTGCGGCCGTCCATTGAGTGATTGCGGATTGATGATTGACGATTCATCGGGTGATTTGTGATTGAGTGATTGGGGCATTTCAGGATTGGCGGATTGAGCGATTGGGTGATTGAGCGATTGCCCCCCACCCTCAAGACCTCAAGACCTCACGACCCAAGCCCCAAGCCCCAAGCCCCAAGCCCCAAGACCGAGGAACTGCCCTATGCGCGAGATGTGGACCGGTGTCGGGACGGCGTTGATCACGCCCTTCACGAAGAGCGGTGAGCTGGACGAGGCCGGTGTCCGGCGCCTGGCGCGCCGGCAGATCGAGGCCGGCGTGCACTTCCTGGTGCCGTGTGGCACCACTGGAGAGACCCCCACGCTGTCGGACGCGGAGAAGCGGCGCGTCGTGGAGCTGGTCGTGGAGGAAGCCGCCGGCCGCGTGCCGGTGATGGCCGGTGCAGGCGGCTACGACACGAAAGAGGTGGTCCACGCGGCACGGGAGATGGAGAAGGCCGGCGCCGACGGGCTGCTCTCGGTGACGCCGTACTACAACAAGCCCACGCCCGAAGGGCTCTTCCGGCACTTCTCGGCGGTGGCGGAGGCCACGCCGCTGCCGATCGTGCTCTACAACGTGCCGGGCCGCACCGGCTGCAACATGGATGCGTCCACCGTGGCCCGCCTCGCCACGATTCCCCGCATCGTCGGCGTCAAGGAGGCTTCCGGCAACATCCAGCAGATGGCCGAGATCCTCCGTGCGGTCCCGCCGGATTTTCGCGTGCTCTCGGGAGACGATGCGATCACGATTCCGCTGATGGCCATTGGCGGACGAGGGATCATTTCGGTGGCGTCGAACGAGATTCCCGCCGAGATGGCACGGATGGTCGAGGCCGCGGAGCGCGGGGACTATCTCGCGGCGCGTGAGATGCACCACAGGCTGTTGCCGCTGCTGCTCGTCAACTTCGTGGAGTCGAACCCCGGCCCCGTGAAGTTCGCGATGGCGGCGATGGGACTGTGCGAGGAGGTCTACCGCCTGCCGATGGTGCCGCCGCGACCGGCGTCGAAGGAGAAGATCCTCGCGGCGCTGGCCGAGGCGGGGATCGCGGCGGGGATGACGCGGAGTTGAGCCGCAGATGGCGCAGATGGCGCAGATGAAGCAGGATTGGCTGGCGTGTGGGCCCCAGGTTGACCGTCGGGCAGACGGCCGTGGCGCGCGTTCGCGCCACGTGCCGGAAGACGTCGAGGTCGGGATGAACGCTCGCGCGGGCGCGCAATCCCGTCAGGCGGCGCTCATCCCGGCCTCGACATCTCCCGGCCGGCGGCTCTGCCGTCCGGCACCGTCTGCCCGACTGTGTTCAGCAAACCGCCGGAACCCGTGAAATCTGCGTCATCTGCGTCATCTGCGTTATCTGCGTTATCTGCGTCATCTGCGTCGCATCGGCGTCGAAAGGGCATTCAGTGTGAGAGAGCGAATCGAAGAGTTGTTCGCGGCGGGCGCCGCGGCAGATAAGGGCGCGGCGCGCGAGGCGTTCTCGGCGTTGCGGCAGGCGCTGAGCGCCGGGGCAGTGCGGGCCGCGGAGCCCGACCCCGCCGAGCCGACCGGGTGGCGCGTCAACGCCTGGGTGAAGCAGGGCATCCTGCTCGGCTTCAGGTTCGGCGACCTCGTGGACATGAGCGAGGGGCTGCCGTTCTACGACAAGGACACGATGCCGCTCAAGCGGCCGGGAACCGCGGCGGGCATCCGCATCGTGCCCGGCGGGTCGAGCGTGCGCGAGGGCGCATTCCTGGCGAAGGGGGTCATCTGCATGCCTCCGATGTACGTCAACATCGGCGCCTACGTGGGCGAGGGCACGCTCGTCGACTCGCACGCCCTGGTCGGGTCGTGCGCGCAGGTCGGCGCGCGGGTGCACGTGAGCGCCGCGGCGCAGATTGGCGGCGTCATCGAGCCGGTCGGCGCCATGCCCGTCATCATCGAGGACGACGTGCTGGTGGGCGGCAACACGGGCATCTACGAGGGCGCCGTCGTGAGGCGACGAGCGGTCATCGCGGCGGGCACCGTGCTCACCGGCTCCACCCCGGTGTACGACCTGCCCAACGGCCGCATCATCCGCCCCGAGCCGGGGCAGCCGCTCGTGATTCCCGAGGGCGCCGTGGTCGTGCCGGGCGCGCGATCCGTCAAGGTGGGCGCCGGCGCGGACTGGGGACTGTCGCTGGCGACCCCCGTCATCGTCAAGTACCGGGACGATCGCACCGACACGCGCACGGAGCTCGAGACGTGGATCCGGTAGACCCGATCGCGCTGGCGCGACGGCTCATCGACATCGACTCCACCACCGGGCGTGAGGGCGAGGCTGCCCGGGTGCTGGCCGCGTACCTGCGCGACCGCGGCTACTCCGTCCTCGAGCAGCCCGTCGTCGAGGACCGCATCAACGTCATCGCGGCCGTGGGCGAGCCGAGCCTGGTGTTCTCCACCCACATCGACTGCGTGCCGCCGTTCTTCCCCAGCCGGCTCGAGGACGGCCTGCTGTACGGTCGCGGCGCCTGCGACGCGAAGGGCATCCTCGCGGCACAGGTGGCGGCGGCCGAGCGGCTGCGCGCCGCGGGCGAGACGCGCGTCGGCCTCGTGTTCGTCGCGGGAGAGGAGCGCGGGAGCGAAGGGGCGCTGGCAGCGAACCGCATCGCGTCGCGATCCGGCTTCCTGATCAACGGCGAGCCCACTGACAATCGCCTGGGCTCCGCGACGCGGGGCGTGTTCCGCGTGAAGCTGGTCACGACAGGCGTCGCGGCGCACTCGGGCTACCCGGCGCTCGGCCGATCGGCCATCGAGGCGCTGGTGGACGTCCTCGTCGCGCTGCGCGCGGCGCCCTGGCCGGACGACCCGCTGCTGGGGCGCACCAGCTATACGGTGGGGCTCATCTCGGGGGGCGTGGCGCCCAACGTGGTGCCGGCGCACGCCGAGGCGGAGATCATCTTCCGGAGCGTGGGACCGCACGACGACATCCGCTCCGTGCTGGCAGCAACGGTCGGGGATCGCGCGGAGATCGTGGAAGTGCTCGAAGTGCCCCCGGTCCACCTGGAGACGCGCGAGGGATTCGACACGGCCGTGTTCGCCTACACCACCGACATCCCGCTGCTGTCGAACTGGGGCACGCCGTTCCTGCTCGGTCCAGGCTCCATCCACGTCGCACACACCGACCACGAGCACATCAAGGTGGACGAGCTGCTGGAGGCCGTCACGCTGTACGAGCGCCTGGCGGCGACGCTGATGGGACGCAGATGACGCAGATGAACGCAGATGAACGCAGATGGTGGACGCAGATGACGCAGATGACGCAGATGGCGCAGATGGCGCAGACAAGGCAGACAAGGTAGACAAGGCAGACAAGGTAGAGAAGGCAGGCAAGGCAGGCAAGGCAGATCACGGCTGGTGACGCGGCTCTCGCGCCCTGCCGCCTGCGCGAGTTGGCTGCCGCGAACCCCAGAAATCCGCTGTCTGTGGCTTCCGGGCCATCTGCGGCATCTGCGGCTGCAACCAGCGCCCGGGGATGCTAGACTGGCGTTACGTTCCTTCACCGGGCGGCCACGTCTGTGTCCCGGTGGCGGGCCGCACCGCGGCCCGGGACCTGTGCAATCTCAGGGCGGCGAACCGCGTCAGGGCCGGAAGGCAGCAGCGCTAAGTCGTTTCCGTGATGTGTGCAGCCATCCCGGACCGCGGTCCGGCCCGTAGGGCAGCCCGAGAACCCCAGGACTCCAGAACCCCGGAACCTCAGAACCTCAGAACCTTCAGCCCGCCGTTCATGTCCTACCAGGTTCTCGCCCGCAAGTGGCGTCCCCAGCGGTTCGACGACGTGCTCGGCCAGCAGGCCGTCACGAAGACGCTCCGGAACGCGCTCAAGAGCAAGCGGATTGCCCACGCCTTCGTGTTCGCGGGCCCGCGCGGGTGCGGCAAGACCACCAGCGCGCGCATCCTGGCGCGTGCCCTCAACTGCGTGAAGGGGCCCACGGCCGAGCCGTGCGGCGAATGCGACCCCTGCATCGAGATTGCCGAGGGCCGCGACATCGACGTCCTCGAGATTGACGCCGCCACCCACACCGGCGTGGACAACGTCCGCGAGGTCATCATCGAGGGGCTCTCCATCGCCCCGGTCCGCAACCGCTACAAGGTCTTCATCATCGACGAGGTCCACATGCTGTCGGCCTCGTCGTTCAATGCGCTGCTCAAGTCCATCGAGGAGCCGCCGCCGCACGTCATCTTCATGATGGCGACGACCGAGCTGCACAAGATCCCCGACACGGTGCTCTCGCGCGCGCAGGTGCACGAGTTCCGCACGATCTCGGCGAAGACGGTGGCCGAGCGGCTGCGCTACATCGCGGACCAGGAGCACATCCAGGCGCCGGACGAGGCGCTGATGCTGCTGGCCCGGGCGGGCGAGGGCAGCATGCGCGACTCGCTCAGCGCCTTCGACCAGGTGCGCGCCTTCGCCGGCGACGCCATCACCACCGAGGACGTCGTCAGCGTGCTCGGCCTGGTCGGCCGGGATCTCGTCCTCGACATGCTCGACGCGGTGGTGGCCGAGGACGCGCCCGCGGCCTTCGCGCTCACCGAGCGCGCCATCGAGCGCGGGTACGACTTGAAGCTGCTCTGCCGCGAGCTCTCGCGCGCGATGCGCGACCTGCTCGTCCTCTCGGTGGACAAGTCGCGCGCGTCCGATCCCGATGTCGTCGGCGACGGTGACCGCGATCGCCTCCTGGCGCTGGTGGACCGCTGGTCGCGCGAGGACCTGCTGCGCGGCTTCGATCTGCTGACGCGGGCCGAGCAGGAGATCCGCGGATCGGATCAGCCGCGCTACAACATGGAGATGGCGCTGCTCAGGCTGATGCACCTGCGCAAGCTCACACCGCTGTCGGATCTGCTGCTGGGGGCGACGGGCGCGGCACGGAACTTCAGCGCTCCGGCACCAGCGGCCGCGCCATCGGCGCGGATGCCTTTGGCGAGATCGGGACCCACGGCCCCGCGCGCCGCGGCACCGGCCTCCCGGGCTCCCGGAGCACAGGGACCGTCACGCGTGCCGCCACCCGGGCCAGCGGCCCCGGTGCCGGCGCGAGAGGATGCGGCGCCCGCGACAGGTGCCGGCACCCGCCCGGCGGGCGACTACCGCGATGCCCTGCTCGCCCGGCTCAAGTCGGCCAAGCCCACGTTCTACAACCTAGTCGTGGCACAGGCGTTTCGCATCGACGCGGATGCGGCGGGCGTGACCTTCGCGTTCCAGCCGAACCAGAAGGTGCCGAAGAACCAGTGCGAGGACAACCGCGCGTGGCTGCAGGGCATCGTCGACGAGGTGGCCGGCGCCAGGCTGCCCGTGCAGATCGTCTTCACCGATGCTTCGGATGCTCCGGCGCCCGCGCCGGCCGATCCGGTGGCGCCCAGAGCCACGCCGGTCTCCGGCGATCGGCAGAAGAGCGCCCTCGAGCACGACACCGTGCGCACCCTCCTCGAAGTCTTCCCCGTGGAGAAGACAACGGTGCAGGGGGAGTAGACCGAGTCGGGAACCGGGAGTCGGGAACCGGGAGTCGGGCGATGAACATCCAGGCGATGATGAAGCAGGCGCAGGAGATGCAGCAGCGCCTGCAGCAGCAGATGACCGACCTGCGCGTCGAGGCAACATCCGGCGGCGGCATGGTCACCGTGGTGGTCAACGGCCACAAGCACCCGCTGTCGCTCCGTCTCGACCCCGAGGTGGTGTCGAAGGACGACGTCGGCATGCTGCAGGACCTGATCGTCGCGGCCGTGAACGACGCCCACCGCAAAGTGGACGATGAGCTGAAGCGAACGATGGGCGGCATGATGACCGGCCTCGGCCTCCCGGGCCTGTGAAGAACCCGCGAACCTCGAACCCGAGAACCTCAGAACCTCAGAACCCGAGAACCCCTGAACTTGAGAACCTGAGAATCCGAGAACCCCTGAACTTGAGAACCTGAGAACCCGAGAACCCGAGAACCCGAGAACCGCAGACCCCGTGCTCCCCGAATCCCTCCAGCACCTGATCGACCAGTTCAAGCGCCTGCCCGGCATCGGCAGCAAGAGCGCGCAGCGGCTGGCGTTCCACATCCTGCGGACGCCACGCGAGGAGGCGGAGCGGCTGTCCGATGCCATCCGCCAGGTGAAGGATCGCGTCACCTACTGCTCGATCTGCAGCAACATCACCGACGTGGATCCATGCCCCATCTGCGCGGACGAGTCGCGCGACCGCCGGAGCATCTGCGTGGTGGAGGAGCCGCAGACCGTCAACGTGGTGGAGAAGACCGGCGGCTTCCGGGGCACCTATCACGTGCTGATGGGCGCCATCTCGCCGCTCGCGGGCATCGGGCCGGACGATCTCAAGATCAAGGGCCTGCTGAGCCGCATCGGCGCCGGCGGCGTCGAGGAGATCATCCTCGCGACCAACCCCACGGTCGAAGGCGAGGCCACCGCCATCTACCTGGCGCGGCTGCTCAAGCCGCTGGGCGTGCGCGTGACGCGCATTGCCATGGGCATCCCCGTGGGCAGCGACCTCGAATACGCCGACGACCTCACGATGACCCGCGCCCTGGAAGGGCGGCGGGAACTCTAGGCCGCGCTGAGGCGCGGTAGGGGCGCTGACGCGCGGTAGGCCACGCTGAGGCGCGGTAGGGGCCCTGCTTCGCTCGGCGGGAGTTCTGACGGCGCGTCAGCGCCGCCCACGGGCCGAAGGCCCGCCCCACGCGGAGCGCCCACGGCGCGAAGCGCCGCCCACGCGGAGCGCCAGCCGGGCGAAGCGAGGCCCACGCCCAGTGCTAAGATCTCTCCCAGCCACCCCCCTGGCCCATGCTTCCTGTCGCGTACCAGATTCCGGCCGCCGCCGTGCTCGTCGCGGGCGGGCTGCTCTCGTGCCTCTTCGGCTACCGCCTGTTCAAGGTGGTGCTGGCGGTCTTCGGTTTCATCCTCGGCGCGCTACTCGCCAGCTCGGTGTTCGGCGCGTCGGACACCACGCCCATGGTCATCGCCGCCATCGTCGGGGGCCTGGCCGGGGCGTTCGTGCTGCTCGCGGGCTATTTCGTGGGCGTGGCGCTCGTCGGCGCAGGCATCGGCGCCTTCGCTGCCAACCTTCTCTGGACGCGCATCCAGGGCGATCCGCATCCCATCGCCATCATCCTGCTCTCCATCGTGGGCGCGCTGCTGGCCACGTGGCTGCAGCGCTACGTCATCATCCTCACGACGGCGTTTGGCGGGGCATGGACGTTCCTCGTGGGGCTCACCGCCCTGATGGGGGACGCCACCGCGCTCGAGGCCGCGTCCAATGGCGACATCTGGGTGGCCTATCCGATGAACCCCGTGCCGGGACAGGCGTGGATGCCGTGGACCTGGCTGGCGCTCGGCGCCGTGGGCACGTTGGTGCAGATGTACTGGACCGGGGGCGACCGCGGGCGCGTCGGCCGCCGGAAACGGAAACCGAAATCCGGCGAGTGAGGCTCTCACTTCTCACTTCTCGCTTCTCACTTCGCGCTGCGCCAGCAGCGCATCCGCCGCGGCCATGCCGCTCAGGAACGCCCCCTCGACGCGATTGCCGGCGCACCAGTCGCCGCAGGCCGCCAGCCGCAGGTCGGCATCGACGAGCGCGCCGTGATGGGCCGGCGGATGGCCGCACGCATACCGCCACCGGTGCGCGGCGAGATGCACCGGCCGCGGCAGTCGAGCCCGCACGAGGTCCGCAAAGGCATTCAACAGGAACGGCCCGACGACGTCCGCGTCGTCGTCCACGTGCGCGGCGCTCCAGTCGGCGCTGGCCTGGAGCACCCAGGTCTCGGCCAGGCCGCGCTGCGGCTTCGAGCGGTCCCGCGCCAGCCAGCCGAGCGGGCTCGAGGTGACGAAGGCGGCATCGAAGGGCGTGGCCACGCGATCGTCGAAGGCCACCATCACCGCCCAGCACGGGTGCATGCGAACCGCGCCCACTTCGCGCGCGAGGGACGGCGACGCCGCCAGCAGTGGCAGGGCCTGCGGCGCGGGCAGCGCCACGACAACGGCATCGAAGGGGCCGAGGGCTCGCTGGTCGGCCAGTGAGGCGTGCCAGGCGACGGCGCCCGACACGGCATCGCGCTCCAGGCTCGTGACGCGTGCATTGCACAGGACGTCCAGGCCACGGGCCAGGTGACGCGCGACGGCGCTCATTCCAGGGACGCCCACCCAGCGGGCCTGGCCGTCGTCCACCGGCTCACGTCCCTCGCTGTCGAACGCCGCCAGCTTGCCGTGCCACAACTGCGCCACTCGTGCCTTGTGCCAGCCCTCTACCTCTCCCGCAAAACGCGGGTCGCGCACCGTGAAGTACTGCGCGCCGTGGTCGAACGCAAGCTCGGCCAGCTCGGGACGGTCCGCATCGCCGTTCAGCACGCGCCGTGTGGACATGCGGCCGCCCGGCGCGCGGCCCTTGTCGAGCACCGTGAGGGTGTGCCCGTTCGCCTGCAGCCGCCTGGCCGCGGTGAGCCCGGCGATGCCGGCGCCGATCGTGAGTATGTTCATGATCGTTTCGGGAGTTGGGAGTCGGGGGAAAGCCTACTGACTCATCACCCTTCCGAGGCTGCCCTTGTATCCCGTCATCTCCAGATAGCCGCGGCCGGTGAGGCGGGCGCCGCGGGACGTGCCGGCCACGTCCACCAGGCCCTCCCAGTATGCGATGCCGGCGCCGCGGGTCAACAGTTCCTGGTTCTCCATCGGCGTCGAGACGCGCAGGTCCAGGCCCAGTCCGGGCACCGCGATGGTCCAGCCGATGGGATAGGTCGCGCCCGAGGGTGCGCTGAAGGTCTGTCCGGTCGGCGCCAGCGTGAAGTCGGCGGCGGCCAGGTGGGTGGTGCGGCCGTCGGCGTCGACGAGCGTCCCGCTCGACCGCGGATCTCGCGTGCCATCCGATCGACGCAGCTGGTAGAGCATCAGCTCGCGCCCGTCCGAGAGCTGCAGGGACAACCAGTCCCATCCCTGCTGCTCGCGCTCGAGGAAGCTCGTGCCGAACTCGTGATCCATCCAGCTCTCGCCGGAGACCTCGAAGCGCTCGCCATCGATGGCGATGACGCCGCGCGTGGGCATGCGCGTCAGGGAGTAGTAGTGCGAGGCGTTGCCGGCCTGCGCGCCCTTCTGTGAGATGCCGTCGATGCCGTTGATGGCCGCCGCCTTGCCCTCGGAGAGCACCAGGTCCACGCCGGCGCGTTCGCCGGCAGCCTTGATCACGTGGCGACCCTGGTCGTCCAGCGAGGCCGTCCAGCCCTCGTTCCAGACGCGGTAGCGATCCGTCGCCGCGCCCGAGAGGCCCGGGCCGCCGCGCGTGAGCTTCTCGTCGAAGCGGTACCGCCGGCCCTCCGGGTCGCTGACCGCGAGGTGGGCCATATACAGATCCCGCACCGCCCACCGCGACGGGTTCTCCGGCACCGGGACCACGCCGACGCGGAAGAACGTCACCTGGTAACCGAACCTCCGGCCTGCCGAGGTTTCGACGTTGCCCGTGTAGTACCACCACTCGATCTTGTATTCAGGGTGGCTCGCATGGTCGCGTGGGAACTCGAAGCGATACCCTGGCGCCGCCTCACGCCAGCCTGCGGCGGAGAGGGCGGCGAGGCTCAGCACGAGGAGCATCAGTACGGAGTGCCGGGAAACCCCGCACCTGCCCGCACCTGCCCGCACCCGCCCGCACCCGTTCGCACCCATTCGCCCGCTACTCATCCCGCGCCACCACCAGCCTTGTCGCGCGGCGCGCCGGGTAGATACCGGCGACGGCCGTGGCGACGATCACGGCGATTGACACCTGCGCCAGGAACGCGACCGGCACGCGGAACTGGATCGTCCAGCCGAAGCTCTGCACGTTGATCACGTAGACGAGCAGCACCGACAGCGCGAGGCCCACGACGAGGCCAATTGCCTGGCTGGCGGCCCCGATGAGCGCCGCCTCGATGACGATGACGCGCTGCACCTGGCGTCGGGCCGCGCCGATCAGCCGCAGCATCGAGAGATCGCGCTGCCGCTCGAGGACCAGCGTCAGCAGGGTCGCGCCCACGCCGAGCATGGCCACGACGATGGCGATGATCTCGAGCGCGTAGGTGATGGCGAACGTACTGTCGAAGACGCGGAGCACCTCGGCGCGCAGGTCGCGGTTGGTGTAGATGAACGCGCGGTGGCCCTCGTCCAGCGCCGCCAGGATCTCGGCCCGCACGCGCTCCGGCTCGAAGCCCGGCTTCAGGTAGGCCGCGAGGCCGCTGGGGGTGAGGTCCCCGAAGTAGCGCCGGAACGTGCCACGATCCATGACGATGACGCCGCGGTCCACGGCGTAGTCGTAGTAGACGGCCGCCACCGCGAAGGGTCGCGGGCCCTGCGGCGTCTGCAGCGTGAGCGTGTCGCCGGGCCTCGTGTCGTACTTGTTGGCGAAGGCCTCGGAGACCACGACCGACTCGGTGCCGATGGCGCGCCCGAGCGCCTCGCGCCCGTCCGCGGGCGCCTTGAAGAGCAGCGAGCCGTGCGAGAGCACGAGCTCGAAGTTCCCGGCGCCGAGCACGACGAGATTCCCGTTGTAGACGAGGTCGATGTTGCGGAACGAGTCCACGGCCTCCACGCCCGGGTGCGCCTCGACGGCCTCGATGACCGGCGCCGAGAGAGTCTGTTCCGAGCCCACCGTCGGCTGCAGGCCCGGGCCGATGAAGAGGTCCGCCTGGAGCGTCTGGCCCACCCAGTAGGCCACCGTGTCGCGGAAGCTCCCGATCATCACGGCCACGGCCACCATCATCGACAGGCTCACCGCGAGCGCCGCCACCGAGATGGACAGCCGCGGGATCGCCGCGGCCAGGTTGGCGTGCGCCAGCAGGCCCTCGACGCCCAGCAGGCGGCGGAGCACGCCCGCGAGGCTCCGGGCCAGCAGGTAGATGATGGCCGGGACGAGCAGCGAGGCCCCGATGATGGTGGCAAACGAGGCGGCGTAGCCGAAGAGCGGCTGTCCACCGACAGGGCCCAGCTGCGACAGGAGGAGCGCGCCGGCGAGCACCAGCGCGGGTGCGATCAGCGACACCGCGCGGAGGCGCACCCGCGACTCCAGCCGATCGCTGCCGCGCATGGCCGCGGTGGGCGGCACGCGGCTCGCCTCGAGCGACGGCAGCGACGCGGCCAGGAGCGACAGCGGCAGCCCGATGGCGAAGGCCAGCGCGACGTGCCAGCCGGCCAGCGCCGGCGTCGAGGCCGCCGTGGCGATGTAGAGCGTGCTGACCGTGGAGCGCGTGAGCCCGACGGCCGCATCCGCCAGCACCCGGCCGAGCCCGATGCCGAGGAGCGTGCCTGCCAGGCCGAGCACGGCGGCCTCGCCGAGGAACAGCCCCAGCACCTGCCGGCGCGTCACGCCCAGGGCGCGGAGCATGCCGACCTCCTCACGCCGCGCGATGACCGAGATGGTCACGGTGTTGTAGACGAGAAAGAGCCCGACGACCAGCGCCACCCACGACAGCGCGGAGAGGTTCAGGTGGAACGCGGCCAGCATGCGCTCCACCTGCTCGCCGCGGCGCGCCGGCCGTTGGGCGGTGAGCCCCGCCGGCAGCCTCGCCGAGATGGCGGACAGGGCGGCATCGATGTCGGCGGAGCCCGGGGCGCTCGCCGCCGCCTCGCCGTCGCCACGCAGCTGCACGTCCAGCCGATCGATGCGGCCGAGGCGATCGAACGCCAGCTGCGCGGCCGCGATGTCCATCAGCACGAAGCTGCCGTCCATCACCTTCGCCGGCCCCTCGTCCTTCAGCAGCCCGCGGACCACGAACGTGTTCACGCGGTCGCCCGCCATCAGCTGCAGCTCGTCGCCGGGCGCGTACCCCCGCCGCCGCGCCAGCTTCTCGGTGATCACGATCGCCCGTGGGCTCGTGAGCAGCTCGAGGAACTGCTGCGGCGTCTCCACATCGACGCCGAGGTAGTCGCGAACGGACAGGTCCTGGAGAATGTCGACGCCGAGCACCTTGACGGCCTCGCTGCGAGGCGCCCGGAACCCCCGCTCCGCTCGCGTGGAGGGAGTGGACGAGCCTTGCTGCGGAGTGTCCGGTCCGCTCCCGACGATCGCCATCTCGCCCTCGATGACCGGCGACATGGCGCCGAAGTCGCGGAGCCAGCCGAGCCCGGGCAGCAGGGTCTCGTCGATGCCGCCCGTCCCCAGAATCTCGATGGAAGTCCGGCCGGCCACCGACGTGAGCGCGGTCTCGAACCCGCGCACCGAGCTCGCGTTGGTCAGCTGGATGGCGAGGACGACGGCGATGCCGAGCGCGATGCCGACGACCGTCGTCAGCGTCCGCGCGCGTTCCTGCGCCATGCGGCGGAGGATGAACTGGCTAAACAGCCGGGAGAACATCGACGGGGCCGGGCGTCGGGAGTCGCCCTTCGAGAGGCTCAGGGCGACCCTGAGCGCCGTCGAAGGGTCGGGAGTCGGGAGTGGCGAAGCGGCCATCCTTCATCCGCATCACGCGGCCGGCGGCGGCCGCAACTTCCTGCGCGTGCGTGGCCAGCAGGATGGTGATGTGCATTTCGCGGTTCAGTTCGGCCAGCAGTGCCAGCACCCGCGCGCCGTTCTCGGAATCGAGGTTGCCGGTGGGCTCGTCGGCCACGAGCAGCGCCGGCTCGTGCACCAGCGCCCGCGCGATGGCAGCACGCTGCATTTCGCCGCCGGACACCTCCTGCGGGTAGTGACGCAGGCGATGGCCGATGCCGACCCGCTCGGCGAGCCGCGCCGCGCGCGCCTCGGCCTCCGCCGTTGCCATGCCGCCCAGCAGGCAGGGCAGCGCGATGTTGTCGCCGAGGGTCAGCGTCGGCAGCAGATTGAAGAACTGGAACACGAACCCGATGCGATCGCGCCTCAGCCTCGTCAGCTCGTCGTCGGCCAGCTCCGCGAGGTTGCGGCCCTCGAGGACGACCCGCCCGGACGTGGGCCGATCCATCGCGCCGCAGAGGTGCAGCAGCGTGGACTTGCCGCAGCCCGACGGCCCCATGAGCGCGACGAAGTCCCCGGCCTCCAGGGTGAACGACACCCCGTCCAGCGCGCGGACAGTGGCCGTGCCGCCGGTGTAGGTCTTCGTGAGGTCCGTGGCGGACAGGAGGGGCATACCCATATGGTATGACCCCGCGGGGACGGGTGGGGGTCCAGAAAGGCAGGGATCAGGGATCAGGGATCAGGAGCCAGGAGGGCAGGGCATCACTTCGTCACCGCCGCCGCATACCGATAGAAAGTGGCCACTTCCCCAATCGCCTCTCGTATCGACTTCTGTCCGGCGCGTCGTTCCTCCGGGGTGACGGGCAGGGCGCGGCCCGTCGGGGTGCCGTCCAGTTCGTAGCGATAGTCGCGCAGCGAGACGCCGTCCGACACGTAGAGCCGGCGCCCGTTGTCGTCCAGCCAGCCGTACACGCTGCCGTAGCTCGAGGCCACCAGTGCGCCCTCGCTCGCGCGCACGGGACGCGCATGGCCGCGGGGCCAGAACAGCGGCTCGCCGAACGCCGGCGACGGGGGCGTCGTCTCGTAGCCGAGCAGCGCATGGAGCGTCGGCGTGAGGTCCGCGGTGAAGGCCGGTGCCGTCGTGTCGGTCTCGAACCCCTCGCGCATCGCACGCGGCAGGTGCACGATGAGCGGAATCTGCAGGATCTCGGGGAACAGCGTGTACGCGTGGCCCCATCGGCCCTCCTCGCCCAGCGAGTCGCCGTGGTCCGCCGTGAAGATGATGATGCTGTGATCGTAGAGGCCGCGCGCCTTCAGGTCGTCCACGAACGCGCCGAAGCACGCGTCCACGCGTCGCACGCGCGAGGCGTAGGGCGGGTGGAAGCCCGGGTATGGGTCGTGGTCCACCACGCCGCCGCCCTCCCGCGTGATGGCCGAGATGTGCACGTCCTGCGCGAGGCCCCACGTGAACACGGGAGGCCCGCCGGGCGTCAGCTGGTCCAGCCGGCTTCGGATGTCGCCCACCATCTCGCAGAAGCGGAAGTCTTTCACCGCCCGGTTCGCGCTGAGCCGCGGCCCCGTGCCCTCGCGCGGGACGATGACGTCCACCACGTTGTCCCACGAGAGCCACGGCGTGTACTGCTGGTCCATCAGCAGCGCGTACAGCGCATTGAATGGGCCGAACGGCGTCGGGTACTGCTTGTGCGGCACCA
Organism: Vicinamibacterales bacterium; assembly: GCA_050249615.1. Taxonomy (GTDB): domain Bacteria; phylum Acidobacteriota; class Vicinamibacteria; order Vicinamibacterales; family UBA2999; genus VFZN01. The sequence continues at coordinate 15,295 of JBFWQE010000013.1, read as the reverse complement.
TCCCGCCCACCCAGATCGAGGGGACCGACAGTCCCGTCGCGCCATACCGCGTGAACGCGCGCTCGAAGACGATGTTCTCCGCGGCAAAGGCCTTCAGCGCGGGCGTGAAGGTGTTGGCGGCGTTGTAGGCGGACACGTAGTCGCGCCGCAGGCTGTCGATGACGAAGAGGAACACGTGCGGCCGCGTGGCCGCGGGCACGCCGCCGAGCGGCGCGTGACGCACGTCGAATACGGGAACCGTCACCTCGGGCCCGAGGTTCGTGTGCCGCTGCAGGAACGGGTAGAAGTCCGCGTCGGCCGGGGCCGGCGGCCGCAGCACTTCGCGCAGCGTGCGGAAGGAGGGATCGGCCACCGTCCAGGCATCGACGGGCGTGCTGGTGTCCGCGTGCGACGGCGGCGGCACGACGAGCAGGTAGATCACGAGCGCCGCCGGGCAGCATGCCAGCGCGGCGCGCGTGGGCAGCCGCGCCGGCGACGGGCCCGGACCGGGTGTGGCGAGCAGGGCGAGCGCGCTCACCAGGGACAGCCCCCACACGATGAGCACCCCGAGCGTGGAGACGAGGAAGTTCCAGTCGACGATGCGCCCGATGGCGGCGATGCCGAGGCCTGCGCCGGCGACGACCGGCAGCCAGAGGGCCCACACCCAGAGCGTCCGTGCCGCCAGCGTCGCGGGGACCAGGCCGCCGAGCGCCACGAGCACCCCGTCGCCGTGCACCGCGCCCTGCAAGCGGCCCCGCGCGACGAGCCCGATGGTCAGCGTGAACGCGAAGGCCTGTCCGGCGTACCAGCGCGCGCCGCCCGTCACCGAGATCGTGGGCAGGACGATGCTGCCCATGACGCCGGCGAGGCAGGCGAAGATCAGGATCGTGGCCAGCCAGAACTCCGCGTAGAGGGGGCGCTCGCGCAGCGCCGCGAGCGCGCGAAGCGCGGTGAGCACGAGGAACATCGCGGCAGCCGCGACCAGGTGCGTCAGCACGCTGGCCGCGAGGCCGATCGGCGTCCAGGGGGTCGATCCCACGGCCTGGGACGCGTAGAAGATCAGGACGAACGTGGTTGCTCCGACCACGGCCAGGAAGTCCCGTGCGGTGCGGTCGGTGGCCGGCAGGTCGGGAAGCGGATCCGCACTCAGGAGGTCCACGACGGCGCAGCCCAGAGGGAAGACGAGCGCGGTGAAGCAGGCCACCAGCGCCCAGCCGTCCGGTTGGATGGCGGCCAGGCTCGGCGTGAACGGCAGCACCACCGCGAGAATGGCCCACGCACCCAGCAGGCCCTGGGCCAGCCGTCTCGACCTGGGATGCGCCAGCGGCCGACACAAGCTGATCCACGCGACGGGCAGCAGCACGACGGTCAGCCACGCGTGCTTCTCCGCCAGCCGGATGAAGTCTGGAAGCAGGCGCGGCTGGATGAAGTTGGCGTACGCGAACGGGATGGACACCAGCCACGTGAAGACGGCCGTGAAGTACCAGAACCCGACGGCGACGACACGAGCCGGGCCCTCGAGGCGCGCGATCACCGGCCCGCCTCCGCCGTGCGTTCGAGCCACACCTGCAGTTCGGCCTGCCGGTCCGGCCCGAGCGAGAGGGCGCGCTCGAACCGCGCCCGCGCGCTCGCGATCCGGCCCTCGCTGTAGTCCAGGATGCCGAGGGCGACGTGCACGTCGACGTAAGTGGTCGTGAGTGCCGCTGCCCGCTCGAGCGCCGCGCGCGCCGCCGCCCGGCGTCCCAGGCGCTGGAGGGCCAGTCCCTGCATCAGGTGCACGTCGGGATTGCCGGGCACGCGCGACACGCTGGGCTCGATGACGTCAAGGGCCTCGCGGGCGTCGCCCTGTTGGAGGAGCGCACTGGCCAGGCCGACCCGGCTGTCGCTGTGCACGGGATCCACGCGCACCGCGTCGCGGAACGTCTCCAGCGCCTCCTGGTGGCGGCCCTCGCGCTGGTAGGCCCGCCCGAGGAAGTACGCGCCCTCTGCGCTCATCGGGTCGAAGTCGCGGCACCGCCTGAAGGCCTCGAGGGCCCGCGCGCGATCGCCTGCGCGATAGTAGGCATGGCCGATTGCCGGGCACGCGTCCTCGGGCGTCGGCGACACCTTGACGAACTGTTCCCACGCCGCGGCTTCGTCTGCGGCACGTCCGAGCCCGAAATAGATGCGGGCCAGCCGGTCCGAGTACACCTGTTGCGACGGGAAGCGTTCGACCAGCGCCTGGGTCGGGGCGAGCGCGTCGTGCCACCGCCCGTCGGCGAAGGCATCGCGGCTTTCCGCCATCCAGGCCTCGGCCTCGGGATCGCCGGCGCGCTCCGTGCTTGCGGCGGAGGGCAGCAGTGCCCAGCTGAACGTCGCCAGCATCACCAGGGCCACCATCAGCCGCGAAAGGGGAGACATGCCGGGCGGGCGGCGCTAGAAGATCACGCGCAGGCTGGCCGAGAACGTGTTCTGGCGGAGCGGCCCCCACGCGCGGTGCTGACGGCTGGTGCTGCCTGAGAGGGCGGCGCGGAGGCGCCGCGCCACGCGCGCGTCCAGCTCGCCGCGATAGGTGTCGGAATCGAGCGACGCCAAATCCGCGACATTACGGATCTCCTCGCGCTGAAATCCGTGGCTGTAGCCGAGGCCGAAGAAGCTCGTCCCGTCGGATCCGAAATAGCGGCGGACCTGCCCCTGGTAGGTCGTCGAGTCGCGTGACTCGCCCGGCACGTGATACACGCGACCGGTCAGCATCCAGTTGCCCGCGTACTTCGTCAGGGCGCCGACGTAGATGTTCGTCGTCTCGCCGAAGTCCAGGCTGCGCCACCCGCCCGACGCCTCGAAGCCGCCGCCCAGTGACTGGTAGAGCTCGAGCCCGACGCGCCGGACCGGGTACAGCGTCTGGTTCGCGCTGGCACCGATGTTGACGTATCCGTAGGTGCCGGGACGGAAGCGCGGATACGCCTCGAGCTCCAGTTGCGTGTCGGCCATGCCGAAGCGCTCGGAGTAGCTCGCGCGTGCCAGCACGGTACCCACGCCCGTCTTCAGCCCGATGGTGGCGGCCGTCTCCTTCCACGCCTCCCGCCCATCGTCGAACCAGTCGGCCGTGTGGGTGATCTGAGCCGACCAGGGCTGGAGCTTCGCGTCGATGCGCTCGCCGAGCGCGCGCGCCGCGACGTCGCCGGGGTCGCGCGCGAGCACACGATCGATCGCGGTGCGCGCCTGACTCGGTTGACCCATCCCGTCGAGGGCTCTCGCCCGGTAGACCAGCCATCGCGGGTCGTCGGGCTGGAGGCGCAGCCCCTCGGCTGCCACGGCCTCGAGGCGTTCGGGTTGACCCGACCACCACTCGACGTTGGCCAGGGCGACACGCGCGTCGGTGTAGGCTGGGGCCTGCGCGAGGACCTGTCCGAGCTCGCGTCGTGCCTCCTCGTAGCGACCGGCCCAGGAAAGAACCAGGCCGTAGAGCAGGCGTGCGTCCACGTCGCGCGGCGCGGTGGCCAGGCGTGCCTCGAGCATCGCGAGCGCCGCGTCGCGGCGCCCGCTGGTGGCGGCGGCTCGCGCCTCCTTCAGGACGGCCTCGCCGGACGGCGGCTGCGCGGCGCCCGGCACGACGCCCGGAAACAGGGCGAGGAGACAGGCGAGCAGGGACGCGCGGACGGTACTCATCGATTGGGGTATCGGAAGGGCAGGGTGCGGGGTGCAGGGCGGCTACGCGGAAAGGCGCGGTACGACACGCGTTGGCTGGCCTGGCGCACCCCTTGAACCATTCCCGGCCTGACGTTTCTGTGATCTCCGGCCGATAACCCCGGCCGTGAGATCGGCACTGGCCCAGATCGCCGCCGCGGCGGCGACGCCGGCCCTGGTGTGCGTGGGAATCACCGTGACGTTGCTGCGGCGGCGTGGACGCGGGACTGGGGACGCGTCCCGCGTATCGACGCTCGGGCTATCGGTGTCGCCGTCGGGACCTGAACGCTCGCCCCGCCCGGTTACCGAGGCGGCGCCCGAGGACGTGCCCGGCCCGCCCCTGGATACCCGACGCTCCCCGGATCGGGCGCCGGAGCCGACGCTGGAAGCCGGCGCGGCACGCACGATCGTCGCGCCAGCCTCTGCCAGCTTGACGGGGATCGCCGAGGCCGCCGGGCGCCTCGAGCCGGCGGCACGTCTGCTGGGTGCGACCGGCGTGGCCGTCTGGGCCTGCACGCCCGATCGCACGCAACTTGACGTCCTGGCCTCGCACGGCTATAGCGAAACGTTCCTCGCACGGATCAGCCCGCTTCCACTGGCGGCGCGGGCGCTCACGACAGCGGCCTTCACGGAACGGCGCACCCGCACGCGCGCCAGCGGCGCGAACCGACCGGCCGCGATCGCCGTGCCGGTGCTGTGCAACGAACACGCGGTGGGGGTGCTCACTGCCGAGATCGACCCGGCCTTCGGGTCCCGCGTCTCGCCCGATGCAGAGGCGCTGGCCACGCTGCTGGCCTCCCAGCTGGCGCCGCTGCTCTCGGCCCTGACGCCCGCCTTCTCTCGCAGTCTGTCGGAACGAGCTCCGGTGGCCGAGCCCTCGCCTTCGCGGCCCGCTGCTGCCGCCGGCCGCGTCGGCGAGGCCAGCCTCGATGCCCCGCACCCCACACCCGTGCCCCCCGCACCCGTGCACTCTGCACCCCTGCACCCCGCACCCGTGCACCCTGCACCCCTGCACCCTGCACCCGAGAATGACGATGCGGAGATCTCACTCCGTGAGGCGCGCAGCCGCTTCATCTCGGGGTTCTCGAAGCGTGCTGCCAGCATCGACGCCCTGATCGCCGAGATCGAGCAGAAGGGCGCTCAGGGCCCCATCCTCGCCGTGCGGCAGATCGTGCACAGGCTGTCGGGCATCGCGGCGGTCGTGGGGATGCCCGCGGTGAGCGAGCGCGCCATCGCACTCGACCGCCTGCTCGAGTCGTTGCCTGGCGAGCATCTCCCGCGCGTGCGACAGGCCTTCGACGAGCTGCAGCAGGCGTTCACCACGGACCTCGCCGCCGTGCCCCCGGTCTGGGCGGCCCCGCCCGGCCCGCTGGCGGGCGCGCACGTGCTGCTCGTCATCGGCGATCGCGCGCTCGCGTCGCAGATGACCGACGACCTGCACGGCGCGGCGTATCGCGTCACGTCCACGGGCAACGGGCTGCGCGCCCTGGCCGTGTCGAGGACCGACCGGCCCGCCGTGGTGCTGCTCGACGTGGAGCTCTCGGGCGAACTGGATGGGCACGCGGTCTGCCGGAAGCTGAAGAGCGATCCCGCGCTGGCCGACATCCCCGTCGTGCTGGTCGCCTCGCATGGCTCTACCGTGGACCGGATGGAGGGCTTCGCACTGGGCGCGGACGACTACCTGACCAAGCCCGTGCACGCGGTCGAGATGCTGCTGCGGGTGCGCTGGATGCTGACGCGGCCGAAGGCCGAGCAGCAGCCGGCGCCGCGCGCGGGCGGCGGGTTGATGCCGTCCGACACCTTCGTGGCGGCGGCGCGCGACGTGTTGCACAAGGGGCCCGCCGCCCTCGGGCTCGTGCGCGTGCCGCCGCGCGCCATGGCCGACCTGGCGGCGCTCTTCGCCGACGATCTCCGGCGCAAGGACCTGCTGGGGCGCTACAGCGAGACGCAGCTGGTGGTCCTCATGCCGGGCGCCTCGGCCGGCGTGGCAGCCCGGCGCATCGGCGGCGTGCTCGACATCGCTCGCGCGGCGGGCCTCGACGCGGCCTGTGCGGGCATTGCGGCGTCTGGCCTGTCCGCGGAGCGGTTCATCGAGCCCCTGCTCGCGCAGGCCGAGGCGGCGCTGGCACAGGCGCAGGTGGTGGGGCGGCCCGTCGTGCTCCACGGCGCCGGCGTGTCCGCCGAGCAGGCCACCGTCCTCGTCGTGGACGATGACCCCGACGTGGTGCACATCATCGACGCGCGGCTCAAGGCCGCGGGCCTGCGGACCGTGGTGGCCTTCGACGGCCAGGCGGCGCTGCACCAGGTGGACACGTGCGCGCCCTCCGTCATGGTGCTCGAGCTGATGCTGCCCAAGCGCTCGGGCTTCGATGTCCTGGCGCGCCTCCGCGAGCTGCCCGAACCGCGCCCCCGCGTCATCGTGGTGTCCACCCGCTCGCGCGAGGAGGACGTGATGCGCGCCTTCGAGCTCGGCGCGGACGACTACCTGACCAAGCCCTTCAGCCCACAGGAGCTGCTGGCGCGCATCGCCCGCCTGCTCCGGTAACGCCGTGCTCGCCCTCGCCGAACGGTTGCGCGACTGGCTGATACCCCTCCTGCTCCTCCTGGGCGGAGCCGTCGCCCTGCTGCTGGTCGTCGTCATCGCACAGCGTGTCGCCCGCGACTGGCGTGCCTCGCGCCACGCGCGGGATCGCGCCCGGTACGCGCCGCTGCTCCGTGACGCGCTCGAGGGCGACCAGGCCTCGCAGGCGCGAGCCATGACGGCCCTCGGCCGCGCCGCCCGCCGCCATCGCGCCGTCGTGGCCGACGCGCTCGTCGAACCGCTGCGCGTGGTCCGGGGCAACACCGTGGACCGCGCGCGGATGGTGGCGCGGGACCTCGGCCTGCTCGCCGGCTGGCGCACGAGCCTGGCCCGCGGATCCTGGGCCGTGCGTTCGAGGGCCGCGCTCGCGCTCGGCCTTGTTCGCGACGCCGAGGCGGTGCCCGCGCTGGTGGTCCTGCTCGACGATGCCAGCGACCAGGTGCGGGCGGCCGCCGCCGACGCGCTCGGGATGATCGGCGACACCGCCGCCATCGAGGCGCTGCTCGGGCGGCTCGGCCAGCAGTCCCGCCACCAGCAGGCGCGGCTCGTCGAGGCGCTCCGGCGAATCGGCCCGCCGGTCACGAAGGCGATCGTGGGGCGCGGCGCGGCCAACGCCGAGGAGCGCATCCTGCTGGCCGAAGTGCTGGCGATGGTGGGCGGCCCCGGCGCCCGCGCCACGCTGCTCGAGTGGACCTCGGACGAGGACGCGCGCGTGCGCGCCGGCGCCTGGCGCGCCATCGGCGCCATCGGGGTGGGCGACCGCGCCGCCTATCACGCACTCCGCGCGCTGGGCGATGCCGACCCGCGGGTGCGCGCGCACGCGGCGCAGGCACTGGGCCGCACGGGACGCGCCGATGTCGTGCCCTATCTCGCCGCGCACCTGGACGACGAGTGGGAGGTGGCGGCACAGGGGGCGCGCGCGCTGGCGTGGCTGGGCCGGCCGGGCGTGTTGGCGCTCCGCGCCCGCGAGGCCTCGGGCCTGGGCGGGCACGGCCTCGAGCTGGCGCGCCACTTCCTGTGGGAGCACGAGCGGCCATGAGGGAGTCGCTGGTCACCTTCGTCCAGGGCTTCGACCTCGTGGTCCTCTCCTATTTCCTGGCGCTCAATACGCTGTACCTCGGGTTCTCGGTCGTCGCCTTCGTCCGCCTGATGCAGCACCGTCGGCGTTGGACTCCCCGCGAGCTCGACACGGTGCTCCGCTCGCCGGCCACGCCGCCCATCTCGGTGATCGTGCCGGCGTACAACGAGGAGGCCACCATCTCGGAGAGCCTGCGCGGGCTGCTGCTGCTGGACTACCCGCAGTACGAGGTGGTGGTCGTCAACGACGGCTCCGAAGACGGCACGATCGACGCCGCGCAAGGGGCCTTCGGGCTGATGCGCGCGCCGGTCGCGTACCGGCAGCCGCTCGAGACGGCGCCGGTCCGCGGGCTGTACCGATCGCTCGACCATCCCAACCTCGTGGTCATCGACAAGGCCAACGGCGGCAAGGCCGACGCCATCAACGCGGGGCTCAATGCCGCCAAGCACGACCTGGTCTGCGTCATCGACGCCGACTCGCTGCTCGAGGAGCACGCGCTCGCGCGCGCGGTCCTGCCGTTCCTCGAGGATCCCCACACCGTCGCCATGGGCGGCATCGTCCGCATCGTGAACGGCTGCACGGTGGAGGCGGGGCGCGTGACCGAGGTGCGGCTGCCGCGCCGATGGCTGGCGCGCTTCCAGGTGGTGGAGTACCTCCGCGGGTTCCTCGCCGGGCGGGTCGCCATGTCCGCGGCCAACGCGCTGCTCATCGTGTCGGGCGCCTTTGGGTTGTTCCGGCGCGACGCCGTGATCGAGGCGGGCGGGTTCCGCACCGACACCATCGGCGAGGACATGGAGGTGATCGTGCGCCTGCACCGCCTCCAGCGCCAGCGTGGGCGCCCCTACCGCATCGTCTTCCAGCCGGACCCGGTGTGCTGGACCGAGGTGCCGGAGTCGGCGTCCATCCTCGCCAACCAGCGGAACCGCTGGCAGCGGGGGACGCTGCAGGTGCTGACGGCGCACGCTGCGATGATGGGGAGCGCGCGGCACGGCGTGGTGGGACTCTTCGCGCTGCCGTACTTCGCCATCTTCGAGGCGGCGGGCCCGGTCGTCGAGTCGCTCGGCTACCTGGTCAACGGCGCGGCGCTCGCCTTCGGGCTGGTGGACGTGGTCTTCGCGCAGCTGTTCTTCCTGACGGCCATCGCCTACGGCGCCCTCATCTCGGTGATGGCGGTGCTGCTGGAGGAGGTGTCGTTCCGGCGCTACCCGCGCGTGCGGGATCTACTGCTGCTGGCGGCGCTGGGCGTGCTCGAGAACTTCGGGTTCCGGCAGCTGACGACGTGGTGGCGATTGAAGGGGACGGTGGACTTCCTCCGAGGCCGCCAGGGGTGGGGCCGGATGGTGCGGAAGGGATTTGCGGCGCAGGGCGAAGTCGGTTTACGATAGGGGTTCCTTTCGCCCGCGGGAGTCCTGTCCGCGGGCGCGCACCTGCCGCGTTCCTCGGTAGCTCAACGGCAGAGCATCCGGCTGTTAACCGGAGGGTTGCTGGTTCGAATCCAGCCCGAGGAGCCAGAATGAATCCAACATAATCAGGTCTCCAGCCGGCAAGGGCCGCTCCGCGTCTGGGCGCGGCGCATCGACCGAGCCACGGGGCGCGTGCCGAAGGTCCCCCCTTCGTTTCCGCCGACCTTCCCGACGTGAAGAGGTCGTTGTCGGGCGTGGCCGGTCCGAGGGGTTGTCATCGGTCTGCCCCGGCGCGCGCGAGCTCGCGAAAGTGATCCTCCAAGCGGTGGCTCCCGCTCTGCGGTGCCGTGATGTCGTGCGTCATCACCGTCCGGACGAATGTCGCGATGTCGTGAGCGCGTTGGCTGAACAGCCGAATGGCGGGGAGTGCCGCACCAACCATCCAGCTCGGTACGTGGGTGACGCGCGCGGGCTTCTCGAGCACGCGAAACGCGAGCCCGGCGACCTCGTTCCACGTCAGGATCTCGGGGCCGCCGACGGCGCGTGCCGCATCACCCACCTCGAGGGCGTCGGCGCAGGCCGTGGCGAGATCAGCACCGTGGATCGGGTTGATCCGGGTCGTCCCGCGACCGATCAGGTAGACGCGCCCCCTGGCAGCCATCTGGAATGGCTCCGCCATGTCGTTGAAGAAGCCGGTCGCACGGATCAGCGTCGCCTCGATCGGCGCGCGCGCGAGCTCGGCGACGAACCGCTCGCGCGCCTGCACGAGTGCCGAGTGCGCGAACACCTCGGGCGACACGACAGAGACGAAACCGAAGCGCCGCACGCCGGCGGCGACGGCCTGCGCCAGGACGTTCGCGTTCGCGCGGTGATCGACGTCCTCGAACGTCACGCGATCGATCTGGCGCGTGATGCCCAGGCTCGAGAACACCAGCTCCGCGCCATCGCAGAGGCCATGCAGGGTCTCGGGCCGCGTCGCCTCGGCCTCGAACACATCCGCTGCACCCGCGACCGATTTGCCCGGCCGCGCGAGTGCACGGACCCGATGTCCGCGGCGAGCCAGCTCCGCCACCACAAACTGCCCCAGATATCCGGTCGCACCTGCCACGACGACGGTCGACACGTCTTCTCCTTTCGTGAACGGCATTGATGGTCATCATGCGTCGGGCATCTGTCAACCAATCGGTGCACTGCTTTGGTCCCTCGTCGCATCCCGCCGGATTGGGCCGAGACTCGCCCTGAACTGAAGCCATCCCGCCATCATCTGTCGAGGAATCGAGGTGTCATCCTGTGTCCTGTAACGTATGTCATCTTATGTCTCCAGCGAAAACAAACGGACTTCGAATGCCTTCTGTGTGCTAGCGTCGATCTCGCGTGCCTCAGGGCATGAATCTACGGCTCCGGTACTGCGCACTGGTCGGTCATCGAGGTCATGAGCACCGCGCGGCGCCGGCGGACGTACGCACACACACGCATCGGTCGGATATGGAGTTGGTGTATGAGTCCTAATAACGTTCATCCGTGGCGCAAGACCGCGCTGGTGATTGCCGTCGCGTTGGGGACGACGGTCACGCTGGCCGCGGTCACGCGATTGACCATCAGCACGCCGTTTGCCGTCAGCGACGGCGAGTCGGGCGACAAGCCCAAGATCCAGCGCGCTGGCGACGGCACGCTCGTCGTCATCTACGGTGACAACACGCCGGGCGCCGGCAACGTCTACGATACCAAGGCCGACGCCGAGCGGTCGGCGCGCGACGTCTACGTCAAGACGTGCAAACCCGGCACGGTCCGGCCCGACTCGGTCGTGCGCACGTGTGACGTGCCGGAGGACTGGTCGGCGGCACAGAACCTCTCGAACTCGGCGCTCCAGTCGAGCATCTCGACGGCGTGGCAGGGCGGCGACCCGGCTGCCAACCGCCTGCCCTATCCGGGCGACATCGACAAGGTCAACATCAAGACCAGCGGTCCCGTGATGGTCGCCTCGTGGATCGGCAACTACTGTCCCGACGGCGACCTGGCGACGGCCGGCATTCAGCCGCCGGTGCAGCGCGCGGTCCGCTACCTCGAGCGTGACAACCGCGTCATCCCGTTCGCGTGCACGTGGTTGACGTACACGACCAACAATGGCAGCACGTGGAGTACGCCGGTTCAGCTCAGCACTGGTGAGCGCGACGCCAAACAGGACGCACACAGCGGCAACGTCAACACCGACCCCGCCAGCCCGAGCTTCCGCAAGGGGCAGGTCATCGTCTCCTGGCAGGAGGATCCGATGGGGCTGCAGCTCGGCGAGGCCGACGGTCCCGGTGACGGCGCGTCCGGCGCGAAGGTCAGTGGCGGTACCGACGTCTGGTATACCTTCGCGACGATCGACCTCTCTATCCCCGGCACCCCCAACGACGACTTCGTCCTGGCCGCGCCGGCGCGGCTGACCGACAACTGGCAGGGCCTGTACGGGCTGCCCGGACAGGTCAACCCGATCTTCGACAGCCAGGGCGTCAATGTCGACCCGGGCCTGATCGAGAAGGGCCAGGCGGGCGCGTCCCGCGCGAACATCGGGATGGTCGGCGGCACGTCGATCATCGCCTACGAGGAAACGAAGGCGTCTGAAGGGCTCGACGAGGGCAAGTTCATCCGCTACCACGCGTTCCCGTATGCCACGCCGCCGGTCGATCCGGCGGGCAAGGCGGGGTGCATCATCAGCGACCCGCTGAAGAACGGGCGCCGCGTGCGCTTCCTCACCCAGAGCCCGGCCGATGCCGGCCCCGGGGGGATCAACATCGCCATCTTCTGGAAGGAGGGCATCTACGACAGGGGGGGGCCCTCCGACATCGTGCTGCGCCGCGGCATGAGCGGTCTGCAGCCGGCCCAGATGGTGCCGGCGGTCGATCCGGCCTGCGCCACCTCCGACTACCCGACGGCGATCACCCTGGCCAACGCGCACGCGGAGAACCTGAGCAGCAACACGCCGACCGCGACGAGCGCGAACCTGTCTGACGACACGGAGCTCAACTACACCGAGAACGCGCTCGCGCACCGCGGCGTGCTGCGCGGTGGCGACCTGTGGGTTGGCTGGAACTACACCAGCGACCTGGTGAAGCTCTGGGCGCAGCTCGACAACTACAACTTCTGGCTGCGCAAGTACACACTCGGCCAGGGGTGGGGCGTGCCCGCCAACATCTCCAGGATCACGGACCGGGCCATCAATGTTCGCGAGCCTCGCATCATCGGCACGCCCAAGAGCAGCCAGACGACGTGCCCCACCGGCAACCCGCAGGATCCCACGACGACCGATCCGACGCAGTGCCAGAACCCCGACGTCATCATTCTCGCGTGGGGCACGCAGGAGAACGTCTCTCCCTATGACCCGGACGGCGGTGCCGATCTCGGCATCTTCGTCACGGTCAGCACCGACGCGGCCGAGACGTTCGCGACGCCCGTGCGCTACTCGACGGCTGCCGGGACGGTGTTCCAGGACGAGGAGTACGCGTACGAGTCGCAGATCGTGACCCGCCCCGACGGCCTGCATTTCTACGGGGTCTGGAACCAGGGCAACACGGTGACCGGCGACACCTACTCGGAATACGCCCGGGGCGTCGTGACGCAAGTGCTCACGCAGCCCACGGGGCTCTACGCCGCTTCCATCGTCGGCAACCAGGTGACGCTGCGATGGACCGAGCCCGAGGCGGGGCCGCCGGCTGGCGGCTACGTCATCCGCGGCGGTCTCACCCCCGGCGATACGCAGGTCCTCATCCCGACCGGCAGCCAGGATCCGATCTTCACGTTGACCGCACCGAGCGGCGCGTTCTACGTCAGCGTGCACGGTGAGGATCCCGCCGAGCCGTCCAACGAGATCCGGATCTTCGTGAACGTGCCGGAGGCGCCGTCGGCGCCGCAGAACCTCGTCGGGCTGGTCAACGGCTCGTCGGTCGCCCTGGCCTGGCGGAACACCTTCGAGGGCGGCGAGCCCAGCTCGATCCTGCTGGACGTGTCCGGCCCGCTCACGACATCGATCCCGCTCGGCCTGACCGAGTCCATCACCTTCGACAACGTGCCGGCGGGCAGCTACACGGTCAGTGTCCGGGCGGCGAACGCCACCGGCACCAGCGCGAGCTCGAGCCCGGTCACGCTGTCGGTCCCGGCGGCGTGCACCGGCGTTCCGCTGACTCCCGATCGCTTCCTCGCCTACCGGTTGGGAAACACGATCGTGGCGGTCTGGGATCTTGCCGCCAGCGGGCCGGCGCCCACCACCTATGTCGTGGAGGTGACCGGCGCCTATACCGGCAGCTTCAGCACGACAGCCCGGTTCATCAGCGGGACGGCCGCACCCGGCACCTACAACGTCCGGGTCACGGCGCAGAACGCGTGCGGGTCGAGCGCGCCGACGCCTGCGCAGACGGTCGTCGTGCCCTGATCGTCGGCAATACGGGTTCCGCCGCCGCCACGCTCTCGCGGCGGCGGAGCCCTCGTCCTTCGTCTATCTCCCACCCGGCAAGGAGCGGCGAGCCTCGCGCCGCTTGACAATCAATAAGTATTTGCTTATATATTCGGCATGCCGCGCGCGGCCGCCGTCGAGGACCGGATTTTCCACGCGCTGGCGGACCCCAGCCGCCGCGCGATCTTCGAGTCGCTCACGCGTGGCGAAGCAGCGGTGAAGGACCTCACGGCCCGCTTTGACATCTCGCAGCCGGCAGTCTCGCAGCACCTCGGCACGTTGAAGGACGCCGGGCTGGTGAACGCCCGGCGCGAGGGGCGCTCGGTCTACTACCGCGTGGAGCCGCGCGGGATGAGGCCGCTCATCGACTGGATTACCCACTACCGGGCCTTCTGGCCCGCGCACGTCGGCCGCCTCGAGCGGCTGCTGGAGAAGATGGACGAATGAGTACCGACGCCCTGTCGTTCGAGTTCGATCTGCCTCATCCGCCGGAGAAGGTGTGGCGTGCGCTCACCGACCCCGCGCTGCTCGCGGAGTGGCTCCTGCCCGTGGTCGACCTCACGCTCGAGCCGGGAGCGGCGTTCACGTTCAAGACCCAGCCGCAGCCCGGCTGGGACGGCATCGTGAATTGCCGGTTCGTCGAGATCGAAACGCATCGGAAGCTCCGCTACACCTGGGTCGTCGGGGAGCCTGGCGGATGGTTGATCGACACCGTCGTGACGTTCACCCTCACGCGCACGGCCTCGGGCACGCGCCTGTCCCTCGTGCAGTCGGGCTTCAAGCCGGACCAGAAGAGGGAGTTCGGCGGCGCGCGCTACGGCTGGAAGATGATGGGCGACAAGCTCGTCGACCTGCTCGCGAGGAGCTCATGAACAACTGGATTCGGCAGACCCACCGCTGGGTGTCGGTGGCCTTCACCGTGACCGTCATCGCCAACGTCGTCGCCCTGGCGCAGGGGGGAGGCGAAGCACCGCCGCCATGGGTGACCTACTCACCGCTGCTCCCGCTCGCCGTGCTCCTCTTCACCGGCCTGTACCTGTTCGTGCTGCCGTATGCCGCGAGGCGCCGCAGCGAGCGACGCACCGCTTGAGAGAGCCAACCCATGACGACATCGCGCGCAGGCAGGCATCGCACGCCGCCCGGGGCCAGGCTCGCGTCGAAGGCGGTCACTCGGCCATGGCCGAGTGGGGGGCAGGCCAAGTCACCGAGACTCCTGTCCGGCGGCAATCCGCAGATCGCGAAGGCCGACGGCGACGCCCCGGTGCAGGCGTACATCGCGGCGATGCCGGGCTGGAAGCGTGACGTCGGGCACCGGCTGGATGCACTCATCGTCCGGGCCGTTCCCGACGTCCGCAAGGCCGTGAAGTGGAACTCGCCGTTCTACGGCATCGAAGGTCGGGGCTGGTTCCTCTCGTTCCACACGTTCACGCACTACGTCAAGGTGGCGTTTTTCCGCGGCACATCGCTCATGCCGATCCCGCCCGGTGCCAGCAAGAGCCAGCAGACACGCTACGTCGACATCCGCGAAGGCGAACTGGACGAGGGGCAGATGGCGGCATGGGTGAAGCAGGCGGCGGCGCTGCCCGGCTGGCTTCCGTAGCGGCACCGATGCAGGCGAATCATTCTGAGGAGGCGACGATGAAACGGTCCGGGGCCAGGCAGGAAGGCGAGTCCGCGTCCGAGCTGATCAGCCGGAGAATCGCCGAGCTCGGCGACTGGCGGGGCGACACGCTCGGCAGGATCCGCGCGCTCATCAGGGAAGCCGACCCCGACATCGTCGAAGAGTGGAAGTGGATGGGGACCCCCGTCTGGGCGCACGACGGGATCGTCTGCACGGGCGAGACCTACAAGAGCGTCGTGAAGATGACGTTCTTCAAGGGTGCCTCGCTGAAGGACCCGTCCGGCCTCTTCAACGCCAGCCTCGCGGGGAATGCGCGACGAGCCATCGACATCCACGAGGGCGATGCGATCGACGAGCCGGCGCTGAAGGCGCTCATCCGCGCGGCCGTGGCGCTGAATGTGCCGGCCCGGAAGGCGCCACGCGCCCGTGTGCGGGCGGCTTTCCCTCGAGCGTCGAGCCAATCGCGCCGGCGCCGATGATCACTCGATCACCTCGAGGTTCGCCCTGTGGCCTGGCGCCCTGGCCAGCGGCATGT
>JBFWQE010000012.1:48397-67074 GCA_050249615.1 Vicinamibacterales bacterium | reverse complement strand
CATCCGGGCGTGGTTGGCGCCCGGGCGGAAGAGCACGGCGCCGCCGTCGGATCGGGGAAACGCCTTGAAGCCTTCGAAGATGCCCTGGCCGTAGTGCGCGACGCTGGGGGCCGGCGGCAGGTGCATCGGGCCATAGGGCACGATCGCCGGCTCGCTCCAGGTCCCGTCCTTGTACTCCGCCACGAGCACGTGGTCGCTGAACACGGCGCCAAAGGCTGCCGAGTCGCGCAGCTGCTCCGAGAAGCGCGGGGTGGTCGTGCGGGTGACGGGAATCGACGCGGCGGTGGTGGACACGGGAACCTCCGGGAAGACAGGCAGCTGTCAGGCTACGGAGGATTATAGCTTCGAGGCCTCGCGGCTTCGCCGCTCGGTGGGCCTTCGGTAGGGCCTGCGGTGGGCCTCCGGCAGGGCAGGCCTTCGGTCCTCAGGCCGCGCTTCGCGCGGTGGGGACGAACGCTCTGTCATGCGCACGCCGAGCGCGCGCCTACGCGCCGAGGGCGCGTCTCCGCCGCGAGGCGGCGCCTACGAGGGCCTCAATCTGCCCTCGCCCACCAGCACGCTGGCGCCGCCCACGCGCACGCGCGTGATGGCGTCGGGCGCGGTGGCATCGATGCGGATGTGGACGCGGCTGGGGCGGTTCATCTTCACGCCCTGCGCGCTGACGATGTCGCCGGCCCGCGCGACGGGCACGAGGCCGTGGCGGACGAGGTAGCAGCCCAGCGGCCCGCTGGCTGAGCCGGTGGCGGGGTCCTCGGCCGTCGCGCCGAGCATGCGGCTGTAGACGGTCGCACCGTCGCTGGCCTCTTCGGGCGAGAAGATGAAGACGCCCCGCCGCGTGAGGCCGGCTTTTTCGAACACGGCGCCCATGGCGCGCGTGTCGAGCGCGGCCTGGTCGACGGCTGCCCGCGTGGCCAGCGGGACGAAATAGAACGCCGACCCGCAGTTCACTTCCTGGACAGGCAGGCCGGGCATGAGAGCCGCCGGCGGGACACCGAGCGCCGCCACGACCGCCTCTGGCTGCGGCATAGCCGGGCCGAAGGCCGGACGCTGCTGGGTCATCCACGCGAAGGCCAGGCGGTCGTCCTGCCATTCCAGCTCGACCAGCGTCGGGCCGATGTTGAGGCCAAACGTGAACTCTTGTCTCCCGGGCCGGATGACACCGTCGTCGGCCAGGGCGAACGTCGAGCCGATGACGGGGTGACCGGCAAACGGCATCTCGCCGCCGCGACCGAAGATCCGGAGCCGGATGTCGGTGCCCGCCCGCTCGGCCGGGAACACGAAGGTGGCCTCCGAGAAATTCGTTTCCCGGGTCATGGCGGCCATCTGCTCCGTCGTGAGCCCCGCGGTGTCGAAGAAGACCGCCAGCTGGTTGCCCGTGAGGGGCCGGTCGGTGAAGACGTCGTACTGCAGGAAGCGGCGACCGTTGGCCACGGCGGCGCGTCTGACAGATTGAGCCATCGCGAGCGAGGCCAGACGAGGCGCGACGAGCGCGCCGGCCAGGCCGAGCAGGGCACGGCGAGACATCGGGGGCACGGTCATGCCGGATAGCCTACCGTGGAATGCCGAGGCGGCCGCGGGCGGCCGCGCTGGCGCCGCTTGAGAAGCCTGGCGCCGCGGCGCGCAGACGCATGTAGAATCGCCGGAGATCTCCGTGTTCGAGGCCCTCTTTCGTTTCTTTTTCGAGCACTCCCCGGCGATGTTCGCGCAAGGGGAGATCCGGTGGGCGGCGTGGACCGGCTCGTTCGTCGCCGTGGCCGTCACCGCCGTGGCGATTGCGGTGGCCGTGATCAGCTATCGCACCCGCTCGCGCCTGCCGCTGCGCGACCGGATCGTCCTCACTGCCGTACGGGTGGCGTTGCTCCTGCTGGTGCTGGCCTGCCTGTTCCGGCCCGTCCTCGTGGTGCGCGCGGCCGTTCCGCAGCAGAACGTCGTCGGCGTGCTGCTGGACGACTCGCGCTCGATGCAGATTGCCGATGTGGACGGCCAGCCGCGCGCCTCCTACGTGCAGTCGGACTTCGGCGCGCTCGACGCCGGCGCGCTGAAGGCGCTGGCCGACCGCTTCACCGTGCGCGTGTTCCGTTTTTCGTCCACCGCCACCCGCGCGGTGCAGGGACGGGACCTCGGTTTCGACGGCACCGAGACGCGACTGGGTGCGGCCCTCACGGCGGCCCGACAGGAACTGGCGGGGTTGCCGCTGGCGGGACTGGTGATGGTGAGCGACGGGGCCGATACCGCCGACACCGCGCTCGGGGAGGCGCTGCTCGGGCTGAAGGCCGAGGCCGTTCCCGTCTTCACGGTGGGCGTCGGGCGCGAGACGCTGGACCGCGACATCCAGGTCGGCCGCGTGTCCACGCCCCGCACGGCGCTCAAGGGCACCACGCTGCTGGTGGACGTGGTCATCGCGCAGCAGGGCTACGACGGCCAGTCGGTCACCCTCGACGTGGAGGACGAGGGCCGCATCGTCAGCACGCAGCAGGTGACGCTGCCCTCGGCCGGCGCGCCGGCCACCGTCCCTGTGCGCATCACGGTGGAGGACGAAGGCCCGCGCGTGCTGCGGTTCCGCGTGCCGACGATGCCGGGCGAGCTGGTGACGGAGAACAACCATCGCGAAGCGCTCATCGACGTGCGGGATCGCCGCGAGAAGATCCTCTACTTCGAGGGCGAGCCCCGCTTCGAGCTGAAGTTCATCCGCCGCGCGGTCACCGAAGACGAGAACGTCGAGGTGGTGGCGCTGCAGCGGACGGCGGACAACAAGTACCTGCGGCTGGGCGTCGACACGCCGGACGAGCTCGTGGCGGGCTTCCCGAAGACGCGGGAAGAACTGTTCGCCTACCGCGGCCTCGTGCTCGGCAGCATCGAGGCCGGTTCGTTCACGGGCGACCAGCTCCGGATGATCGCGGAGTTCGTGGACCGGCGAGGCGGGGGCCTGCTGGCCTTGGGCGGACCACGGGCGTTCAGCGAGGGGGGCTATGCCGGCACCGCGGTGGCCGACGCGCTGCCGGTCGTCCTGGACGCGAGCCTGCGTCAGAAGGAGGGCGAGGTGATGCGCCTGCAGGTGCGGCCCACCCGCGCCGGGGCGGCGAGCGCGGTGACGCAGGTGGCGGGCACCGAGGCTGCCTCGGTCGAGCGCTGGAATACCCTGCCGCCGGTGACGGCGGTGAACCGGCTGGACCGCGTGAAGCCGGGCGCCACGGTGCTGCTGTCGGCCCAGGATGGCGCGCGGCGCGACTACCCGGTGCTGGTGTTCCAGCGTTATGGCCGCGGCAAGGCCTTCGCATTCACCCCGCAGGACTCGTGGGTCTGGCAGATGCACGCCACCATTCCCGTCGAGGATCTGACGCACGAGAACTACTGGCGGCAGCTCCTGCGGTGGGTGGTGGACGAGGTGCCCGACCAGGTGGAGATCCGCACGGCATCCGATCGCGTCGAGCCCGGGGCCACGGTGAGCTTCACGGCGTCGGTGGCCGACAAGGCCTTTGTCGAGTTGAACGATGCCACCGTGACGGCGACGGTCACCGGGCCGGACGGCGGCGTGACGGACGTCCCGATGGCGTGGAGCGGAGAGGAGGCGGGCGAGTACGCGGGCGACTTCCCGGCGGCGGCGCCCGGGTGGTACGAAGTGCGCGTGCGGGCCTCACGTGCGGGCACGGAGGTGGGGGCGGCGGTCTCGCACGTGCGTGCGGCGCCGGGCGAGCAGGAGTACTTCGACGCCACGCTGCGGACGGGCACGCTCCAGCGCGTCGCGGAAGAGACGGGCGGCCGCTACTACCAGGCCGGCAACGCCGCGACGCTGGCGGACGATCTCCGCTACACGGGCCGTGGCGTCACGACCGTGGAAGAGCACGACCTCTGGAACATGCCCATCGTGCTGCTGCTGATCGTGGGTCTGCTCTGCGCGGAATGGGGGTACCGGCGTGTCGTCGGCCTTCCGTAGGATCGTGACGGGGACGGTGCTGGCCGCCCTCGTGGGCGGCGCGGCCTTCGCGCAGGACGGGTTCTTCCGCGGGCGAGGGCGGTTCAATCCCGTGCCGGCCGAAGCACGCGTGGAGTACGACGGGCGGTTCTCGTTCGTGAGGCTGCGGTACCAGGGCGGCTTCCGCCGCGACCCGGGCTGGGCGCACGACTACCCGCGCGCCGACTGGCACTTCCAGCGCATCCTGGAGGACATCACCTTCACGCGGACGCTGAGGGACGAGAGCAACATCCTCTCGCTGGACGATCCCGACCTGGGGCTCTATCCCGTGGTCTACATGTCCGAGCCGGGATTCTGGACGCTCAACGACGCGGAGACCGACGGCCTGCGGGCCTACCTGCAGAAGGGCGGCTTCATCATCTTCGACGACTTCCGCGGCCCGCAGCACTGGTCGAACCTGCAGGCGCGCATGGCGGAAGTGCTCCCCGAGGCGCGCTGGGTGCCGCTCGATGCGAGCCATCCCGTGTTCCACTCGTTCTTCGACATCAACGCGCTCGTCACCGAGGGGTATTACGGCGAGGCCGCGTTCCTGGGCATCTTCGAGGACAACGACCCGAGGAAGCGGCTGCTGGCCGTCGCCAACTACAACCACGACCTCGGCGAGCTGTGGGAGTTCTCGGACACGGGCTGGATGCCGGTGGACCTGTCGAACGAGGCGTACAAGTACGGCGTGAACTACGTCATCTATGCGATGACGCACTAGGGTGCCGGGCACCCCAGGACTTCAAGACCTCAGGGCCTCAAGACCTCAAGACCTCAGAGAGCGAGGGACACGTGGAGACGATGACCGATCTGAACACCCCGGACGATGTGGCGCTGGCCGAGCGGATGAAGACGGGCCGCGACCAGGTGATCGGGGAGCTGAAGAAGCTCATCATCGGCCAGGACGACGTCGTGAACCAGGTGCTGCTCACGCTCTTCGTCGGCGGCAACAGCCTCATCGTGGGCGTGCCCGGGCTGGCCAAGACGCTGCTCATCCACACGATGGCGCGCGTGCTGGACCTGAAGTTCAATCGCATCCAGTTCACGCCCGACCTGATGCCCTCGGACATCACCGGCACCGACATCATCCAGGAGGACCCGGCGACGGGGCGGCGATCGATGGTGTTCGCCCCCGGGCCGATCTTCGCGAACATCGTGCTGGCCGACGAGATCAACCGGACCCCGCCGAAGACGCAGTCCGCCCTGCTGGAGGCGATGCAGGAGCACCGCGTCACCATCCAGGGGCGCACCTACAAGCTCGAGGAGCCGTTCTACGTGTTCGCCACGCAGAACCCCATCGAGCTCGAGGGCACGTACCCGCTGCCCGAGGCCCAGCTCGATCGCTTCATGTTCCACATCGTCATCGAGCACCCGCCGGAGGAAGAGGAGCTGGAGGTCATCCGGACGACCACCGCGATCCTCGAGCCGCAGTTCGAACGGCCGGTGAGCGGCGCGGATCTCGTGGCGTTCCAGCGGCTCGTGCGGCGCGTGCCGGTGGCCGACCCGGTGCTGCGTTATGCGCTGGCCATCGTGCGGGCCAGCCGGCCGAAGTCGCCGACGTGTCCCGAGAGCGTGAAGAAGTGGGTGGCGTTCGGCGGCAGCGTGCGCGCGGCGCAGTATCTGGTCCTGGCGGGGAAGGCGCGTGCGCTGACGAGCGGGCGCTACCACGTGAGCTTCGAGGACATCCGCGCGCTGGCGCACCCGGTGCTCCGGCACCGTGTGCTCACCAACTTCCACGCGCAGTCGGAGGGCGTGACGAGCGACATGCTCGTGGACCGGCTGCTCGAGGCGGTGCCGGTGCCGCGGTCCGGCATGTAACGGAGAACCGCGATGAGCGAGCACGCGATCACGCCCGGCGCCCGGTTCGTGGATCCCGCGGTCCTCGCGCGCGTGGGGAACCTGGAGTTCGTCGCGCGCACGGTGGTGGACGGCGTCATCAACGGCCTGCACCGCTCGCCGTTCTTCGGCGCGTCGGTGGACTTCGCCGAGCATCGCGGCTACGTGCCGGGTGACGACATCCGTCGCGTGGACTGGAAGGTCTTCGCGCGCACGGATCGCTATTTCCTCAAGGAGTTCGAGGCCGACTCCAACGCCAACTTCTCGGTGCTGCTCGACGTGTCGCGGTCGATGGCCTTCGGCGCGCGGTTGAGCAAGCTGGACTACGCGAAGACGCTGGCGGCGTGCCTCACCTACCTGGTGCACCAGCAGAGGGACCGTGTCGGGCTGGTGACCTTCGACAGCGAGGTCGTGGAGTTCGTGCCGCCCTCCGCCAAGCACCTGGACGTGGTGCTGCACACCATCGATCGCGCGAAGGCCGAGCGGCCGGGCCGGATCGGGCCGCCGCTCAAGAAGCTGGCCGAGCACTTCGGGCGACGCGGCATCGTCGTCGTGATCTCGGACTTCTACGCGGAGCCCGACGAGATCTTCGAGGGCATCGGGCCGATCCGCTTCCGCGGCAACGACGTGATCCTGTTCCACGTGCTGGATCCCATGGAGATCGAGTTCTCCTTTCCGGATCCCGCCAGCTTCGAGGACCTGGAGAGCGGCGAACAGATGCCGATCGTGCCCGATGCGCTGGCCGACCAGTACCGCGCGCTCGTGAAGGCGCACATCGACGAGCTCACCGCGCGTGCCGCGGCGCAGCGGGTGGACTACATGCTGCTCAAGACGTCCATGCCGCTCGATCACGCCCTGTTCCAGTACCTGTCGATTCGTGACCGGCTGACGCGCACGCGATGACCTTCCTGGCCCCCCTCTTCCTGCTCGGGCTCGCCGCGATCGCGGTGCCGGTGCTGATTCACCTGACGCAGCGCGAGCGCCGGACCGTCGTCGAGTTCCCGTCGCTGATGTTCCTGCGGAAGATCCCATACGAGTCGGTGAAGCGGCGGCGGATCCGCGACTGGCTGCTGCTGGCGCTCCGCGCCGCGGCCCTGGCGCTCATCGTGGCGGCGTTCGCACGGCCCTTCGTGCGCGGCTCGGAGCTCTCGGCCGCGGCCGGCGGCGCGCGCGAAGTGGTGCTGCTGCTGGACCGGTCCTACAGCATGGGGGCGGGCGATACGTGGCCGCGGGCGCAGCAGGCCGCGCGTCAGGCGCTGCAGGGCCTGTCCGCCTTGGACCGGGTATCGCTCGTCCTGTTCTCCTCGACGGCGGAGCTGGTGCTGCGCTCGAGCGCGGACGTCTCGCGCGTGGTGACGGAGGTCGAGGCGGCGCTCCCGTCCGCCGGCCCGACCCGCTACGCGCCCGCGTTGAAACTGGCCTCCAGCCTGCTGGCCGAGTCGCAGCTGCCGCGCAAGGAGGCCATCCTCGTCTCGGATTTCCAGCGGGCCGGCTGGCAGCCGGACGAGGCGTTCCGCCTGCCTCTGGGGAGCGCGTTCACCCCGATCGCGGTCGAACCGGCGGCGGCCCCGAACCTCTCGGTCACGCCGCTGTCGCTGCAGCGCGTGAACGATCAGGGTCCCGAGCGTGTTGCCGTGACGGCCGGCGTGGTGAACCGCGGGACGATCCCGGCCAGCGGGGTCTCCCTCGCGCTCGAGGTGGACGGCCGCGTCGTGCAGTCGGCCAGGGTGGACGTGGCCCCGCAGAGTTCCGCCGCCACCACGTTTGCGCCCATCGCCGTCACCGGCTCGTCGATGCGCGTCGTCACGCGGCTCGGCGATGACGCCCTGGCGGTGGACAACGCGTTCCACGCCCTCGTGCGTCCGCCGGAGGTGCTGCCGGTGATGATCGTCGGCGCGGGCGGCCGGGGCGACAGCGATCTGTACCTGCTGCGCGCGCTCGCGATTGGCGACCGCCCGCGCTTCCAGGCCACGACGCACCAGGTGGACGCGCTCACGCCCGAGGCGCTGGCGCGCACGCGCGTCGTGGTGCTGCAGGACCTCCCGATCGCCGACGCGCTGGCGGCCCGCCTGAAGACCTTCGTCGAGGGCGGGGGAGGGCTCGTGCTCGCGCTCGGTCCCCGCGCCTCGTGGTCCTCGGGCGCGTCATGGCTGCCCGCCGTCGTGACCGGGACGGAGGACCGGACGCGCGGCGCTGCGGCGAAGCTGAGCGGCTTCGATTACGGCCACGCGGTGTTCGAGCCGTTCCGCGCCCCGCGCAGCGGCGACTTCTCTACCACGCGCGTGTACGGCTACCGCGTGCTCACGACCACTCCCGGCAGCGTGACGCTCGCACGCTTCGATGGCGGGACCCCCGCGCTGGTCGAGGCCGTCCTGGGCAAGGGACGGGTGCTGGCGTGGGCGACCTCGCTCGACTTGTCGTGGAACGACATGGCCCTGAAGCCCGTCTACCTGCCGTTCGTGCACCAGCTGGTGCGCCAGGCCTCGGGGTATCGCGAGCAGCCTGGCTGGCTGACCGTGGGGCAGGCCGTGGATGTCAGCGCCGGCGGGAGCGGCGCGGTCGTTCTCACGCCTTCGGGCCAGCGCCGGACGCCGGCCGAGGGGTCGTCGGCCATCGAGCTCGCCGAGCCGGGGTTCTACGAGGTGCGCGACGCGCGCGAGGGGCAGCCGTTGCAGGTGGTGGCCAGCAACGTGGACCTGACCGAGTCGGACCCCGCACGCGTGGAACCGGCCGAGGTCACCGTGGCCGTGACGGGCCAGCCCGGCGGTGGGAACGACCCGGGGACCACCCCCACGATCATCCCGGACGAGGTCCAGGAACAGGCACAACGCATCTGGTGGTACCTGCTGTTCGCGGGTATCCTGCTCTTGATTGCCGAATCGTGGCTGGCGAGGCGGCTGGCGCCCGTCAGGCACTAGGGAGGGCCCGTCATGAACGAATACGCGCGCGCCGAGCTCGTCGAAGTGATTCGACAGGTGCGCAAGCGGTGGCGGACCAAGCTGGCCATTCGCGGTGCGGTGGGCTTCCTGGTGGCGGGGCTGCTGGCCATGTTCGCGATTGCCGCGGCCCTGGACTACTTCCGCTTCTCGCCGGCCTCCATCTTCTGGTTCCGCATCGTGGCCGGTCTCGCGCTGGCCGGCGCGGCGGCCTGGTTCTTCGCGCGGCCGCTCCTGCGAAAGGTCACCGACGAGCAGGTGGCGCTCTACCTGGAGGAGCACGAGCCGTCGCTGGAGTTCGCCATCGTCACCGCGATGGCGGAGCCCGGCGACAAGGCCGCGTCGCCGGTGCTCGTGCAGCGCATGATCGAGACCGCTATCGAGCGGCTGCACGCGGTCGAGGACGGCGCGCGCATCGAGCGCGAGCCGCTGCGCCGGTTCAGCATCGCGGTCGGCCTCGTCTCCGCCGTGGCGCTGGCCATCTTCACCATCGGCCCGGCCGTCCTGCGGCAGACGCTCTCGGCCCTGTTCGTGCTGTCCCGGAGCGTCGAGGCGGCGGCCCCGTATCGAATCGAAGTGACGCCGGGGGATGCCACGGTACCCAAGGGCGCGGACCAGACGATTGCCGCGACACTGGCCGGCTTCGACGCCGCCGAGGCCGCCGTGGTGTTCAGGAAGGGGGCCGAGGCCTCCTATGAGCGCGTCGCGATGTTGAAGGGCGAGGACGGCACCTACGAGGGGCTGCTGTTCGATCTCGGCGACAACCTCGAGTACTTCGTGGACGCCGCGGGCGTGCGCTCGCCCGTCTTCACGCTGAAGGTCGTCGAGCTGCCGTACGCGAAGAAGCTCGACATGGAGTACCGGTTCCCGGCCTACACGGGCCTCGAGCCGCGCAAGGTGGAGGACGGCGGCGACATCGCAGTGCTCACCGGCACCGAGGTCCGCCTCACCATCACGCCGACGATGCCGACGAAGGGCGGGCGCCTCGTCCTCGGCGAGGACGCGAGCGTGCCGCTCACCGCCGCGCCCGATGGCACGCTCACCACGAGCTTCACCGCGACCAGGGACGGGTTCTACCGCGTCGAGCTCGCGGGACCGGACGGGGCGCTGGTCACCGCCTCGCCGCAGTACACCATCGACATCCTGAGCGACCAGACCCCGACGGTCACGCTGTCGAAGCCCGGGCGCGACACCGACGCCACCCCTGTCCAGGAGTTCGCC
Source organism: Vicinamibacterales bacterium (assembly GCA_050249615.1). GTDB lineage: Bacteria > Acidobacteriota > Vicinamibacteria > Vicinamibacterales > UBA2999 > VFZN01. The sequence continues at coordinate 57,126 of JBFWQE010000012.1, read as the reverse complement.
ATCGAGGCGCGCGCCGACGATGACTACGCGGTGAAGAATCTCGAGCTCGTTTATTCGGTGAACGGCGGGCCCGAGAAGACGGTCCGCCTGTTCGAGGGCCGCCAGCCGCTGCAGGAGGTCACGGCCGGCCACACGCTCTACCTCGAGGAACTGGGCGTGAAGCCGGGCGATGCCGTGTCGTACTACGCACGCGCCACCGACAACAACGCCGTGGCCGGGCCGCAGCGCGCGACGAGCGACATGTTCTTCCTGCGCATCCGTCCCTTCAACAAGGACTTCAAGCCGGCCACCTCGATGGGCGGGGGCGGCGGGGGTGGGGGCGGCGGGATGGACCAGGTGGGCGCGCTCTCGCAGCAGCAACGCCAGATCATCGCCGGCACGTTCAACATGCAGCGCGACCGCCGGCAGATGGCCGGCGACAAGTTCCGCGAGGGCATGACGGTCCTCACGCTGTCGCAGAGCCGCCTGCGTGAACAGGTGGAAGGCCTCGTGGAGCGGATGAACAGCCGGCTGGTGACGCCGGATCCCGCCTTCCAGAAGATCGCGGAGCTGCTGCCGAAGGCCGCCGAGTCGATGAAGTCCGCCGAGGGCAAGCTCCAGGGCCAGAGCCCGGACGGTGCGCTCCCGCCCGAGCAGCAGGCGCTGCAGTTCCTCCAGCAGGCCGAGGAGGAGTTCGAGCTGCAGGTGCAGACGCAGCAGAACGGCGGTGGCGGCGGGGGCGGCGGGGCCGGATCGATCGCCGAGGATCTCGCCGACCTCTTCAAGATGGAACTGGATCGCATGGCGAACCAGTACGAGACGAGCCAGCGCGCCGACCAGCAGGCCGGCGACCAGCGGATCGACGAGCTCGCCGAGAAGCTGAAGGAGCTGGCGCGCCGGCAGGAGCAGGAGCTCGAGCGGCAGCGTCGCATGGCCGCCGGGCAGGCGCCGCGCGGGAACAGCAGCGAGCTGCAGCGGGCGCTGGCCGAGCAGGCCGAGGAGGCCGCCCGCCAGCTCGAGCGCCTCTCGCGCGACCAGAACCGGCAGGACCTGGCCAGCACCGCGCGCCAGCTGCGGGACGCCGCGGACGCCATGCGGCGCGCCGCCGCCAACGGCGACGCCAGCGCCCAGGGGCAGGCCGCGGCTGCCGCCGAGCGCCTGCGCGAGGCCCAGCGGCAGCTGCAGCGCTCGCAGGGCGATCGGGCCCAGCGCGACGTGCAGGATGCCGTGCGCCAGGCCGAGGAGATCGCGCAGGAGCAGAAGGACATCGCGGATGACGTGAACGACCTGCCGAACGCGGGTGCCGACCGGCTCGGCCGCGCGCAGATGGTCGGCCAGCGCAAGGACGCGCTCGAGCAGAAGGTCGCGAGCCTCGAGCGGCAGCTGGATCGCATGGCCAACGAGACTGCGAAGGACGCGAAGGACACGTCGCGCAAGCTGGCCGAGGCCGCCAACGGTATCCGCGAGAACCAGCTCAAGGAGAAGATTCGATACTCGAAGCGCGCCGCTCAGGGAGGGGCGCCGGAGGACTTCGCCCGGAATCTCGAGGCGCAGATTGGCGTCAACATCGACCAGCTCCGCGAGACCCTCGGCCAGGCCGCGGACGCGGCCTCCCGCCAGGGGCAGGCCCGGGGCGCCGACGCGCTGGAGCGCGCGCGCAACCTCGCGCGTGGCGCCGAATCGCTCGGACGCCGCATGGAAGAGCGCGCGCGACAGGGCCAGTCGGGACGCGGCGATCAGCAGTCGCAGGATGGCCAGCCGGGCCAGCGCGGCGACGACTCCAGCCGACAGCAAGGGCAGCAAGGCCAGCCCGGCCAACAGGGACAACCGGGGCAGCCGGGGCAGCCCGGTCAACTGGGGCAGCAGGGACAGCAGGGCCAGGCCGGTCAACAGGGGCAGCAAGGCCAGCAGGGCAAGGGTGGTCAGCAGGGCCAGGCGGGCCAGCAGGGCACGGCGGACGGCCGGATGGGGGATGGCGACACGCGCGGCGGCGCCTGGGGCGGCGGGCCCTGGGGGGATCGCCGCCCGGGCGATTACTACACGGCCGACGACATCCGCCAGTTCCGTGGTGAAGCCCGCCGCTGGCTCGGCGAGGCGCAGGAGCTGCGCAACATGCTCCGCGAGCAGGGTGTGGATGCGCGCGAGCTGGACGAGATCATGCGCCGCATGCGCGAGCTCGACTCGGATCGCGTCTACAAGGACGTGAACGAGCTGGAGCGCCTGCAGTCGTACGTGTCCGAGGGCGTGAAGCGCTTCGAGTACAACCTGCGGCGGCGCGCTGGTGAAGAGGCCGACCGCGCCATCGTGGCGGGCTCGGAGGACGTGCCGCCCGAGTTCAAGGCGCTCGTCGAGGAGTACTACCGGTCGCTCTCCAGGGGGCGCACGCAGAAGTGAGGAAGGCCGCCGGCGCGACGATCGTCGCCGTTCTGCTGGCCGCGTCGCTGGCCGAGGCCCAGCGTGGGTGGGGGCGCGGCTTCGGGCGATGGGGCGGGGAGGCCGGCGTGCCGCCCCGGTTCGCCACCGAGGCGGATCAGGACGGCGGCTTCCACTTCTGCCGGTTGATGTACACCGCCGTACGCGCGCAGCAGCGCGGCATGGGGTGGGGCACCGATTACCCCTTCGCCGACATCAACTTCTCGATCCGCCTGTCCGAGATGACCAAGACCGTGGTGTCGAAGACCGGCGAGAACCCGAATCACATCGTGGTGAAGCCGACGGACGAGTGGCTGTCGATGTGTCCCTTCGTCATGGCGTCGGACCCGGGGAGCGCGGGCTTCTCGCCCGAGGACGCACAGGCGCTGCGCCACTACCTGCTGAAGGGCGGGTTCCTCTGGGTGGACGACTACTGGGGACCCTATGCGTGGGAGGATTTCGCCCGCGAAATCGCCAAGGTCCTGCCGCCCGGCCAGTACCCGATCAAGGACCTGATGCCGGACCACCCCATCTACCGCGCGCTGTTCGAGGTGAAGGAGATTCCCCAGGTCCCGGCGTGGCAGTACTGGAGCCAGACCGGCGGGGACACCTCCGAGATGGGCCCGCTGTCGGCGCGCGCGCACATGGCGGCCATCACCGACCCCCAAGGGCGCGTGATGGTGCTGATGACGCACAACACCGACATCGCCGACTCGTGGGAGCGTGAGGGCGAGGAGCCCGAGTACTTCTACGCGTTCTCCCCCAACGGCTACGCCCTCGGCATGAACGTGGCCGTCTACGCGATGACTCACTGACATGGCTCGCCTTGCCCGGCTCGCCGCGCTCGTGCTGGTCGTCGTCACCGCGACGCTTGCCGCGCAGGAGCCCTTCATGTGGCGAGGCTGGGGACGCCGCGTGCCGCCGAGATTCCCGACGGCCGAGAGCTTCGACGGCAGATTCAACTTCTGCCGCCTGATGTTCACGAGCCGCTGGCGCGAGCCGAGCGGCTCGGGCTGGAACACCGACTATCCTGGCGCGGATCTGAACTTTCCGATTCGCCTGGCCGAGTTGAGCAAGGTGCAGATCAGCCGCCAGCCGTCGGGCGACGCCAACCACCTGGTCGTGCGGCCCACCGACCCCTTCCTGTTCCAGTGCCCGTTCCTGCTGGCCTCGGACGTCGGCACCGCGCACTTCGAGCCCGAAGAGGTGCTGGCGCTGCGCTCGTACTTCCAGAAGGGCGGGTTCCTCTGGGCGGACGACTTCTGGGGCGAGCGCGCTTGGGATGTCTGGGTGGATCAGATCGGCCGCATCCTGCCCCCGTCCGAGTACCCCATCGAGGACGTGCCGATGACGCACCCCCTGTGGCGCACGCTGTTCGAGGTGAGGGAACTACCCCAGATTCCCGCCATCAGCCACTGGCGCCGGTCGGGCGGCGAGACCAGCGAGCGCGGGGCCGAGACCGCGGAGCCGGACATCAAGGCCATCAACGATGGGCACGGGCGGATCATGGTGCTGATGACGCACGACACCGACATCTCCGACTCGTGGGAGCGCGAGGGCGAGGAGCCGGAGTTCTTCTACCAGTTCTCGCCGAACGGCTACGCACTGGCGATCAACGCGGTCATCTATGCGATGACGCATTGAAGGCCCGCTGCGCGGGTGGCGGCGCTTCGCGCCGTGGGCCGCCTTCGGCGGCGGGCCGTTGGTGGGCCGGCTGCGCCGGTGGGACCCCGGTGTTCCGCCGATCCTACCGTAGACCCACCGAGGCGCGCCGAGGCCCACCGAAGGCCTGGTCGGAGGCCCACCGCCGAAGGCGGCCCTCAGTGCATCGTGCCCGGCTCCGCCGACGCGGTGCGTTCGATGAGCGCCTTGACCTCCAGCAGTTCCAGCATGGCGCGGCAGCGGGCCACGGGGCCGGGTTGCTCGAGCAGGGCCTGGCGCTCGATGGGGTCGAACTCCAGGTACTGTGCCAAGGCGTTGACGAGGTCGGCGTCGGGCATGGCCTGGGGCAGGAACGACTCGGCCCGCGCGCGCTCGAAGAGCGGCGCGAGCTGCGCCTCCAGGCGGCGGCGCTCGCCCGAGAGGGCCGCGCGCTCGAGGTCGTTCACCGCCTCGTCCAGCGGACTGATGATGGCCGTGCGATACAGCTGGCCGGGCGCGGGATCGTCCTCGCCGAGGATCTGGAACTTCTCGACGCCCCGGAGGATGAGGTTGAACCGGCCGTCCGGCAGGCGCTCGACGTGGGTGATCACGCCGGAGCAGCCGATGGCGTAGACCGGGGGGCGCTCGCCGGCCTCGTCGTAGCCGGCCTTGAGCAGCGTCATGCCGATGATCCGGTCGCCGGAGAGCGCGTCGGCCACCATCTGCCGGTAGCGAGCCTCGAAGATGTGCAGCGGCAGGAAGACGTTCGGGAAGAGCACGACTGTCGGCAGGGGGAAGATGGGGATGGTGCTCGTGGCCATCAGTGCACCGTCTTCGTCTTCTTGTCCATGTAGTCCATCAGCACGTACTGCCCCAGGGTGTATGGCGTGGTGAAGTAGGCCTTGCCCCGGCACATCGCGGCGACGCGCCGGACGAACGCCACCAGGTCGTAGTCGCGCGCGAGCATGAACGTGTTGATCATGATGCCCGCCTTCGCGCACGCCGACACCTCGGCGAAGGTCTCGGCGATGACGAACGGGTCGAGCCCGAAGGCGTTCTTGTAGATGCGGCCGTCGGGCTGCGTGAGCGCCGAAGGCTTGCCGTCGGTGATCATCACGATCTGCCGCATGTCCTTGCGCTGCTTCTCGAGCAGGCGCCGCGCCAGCCTGAGGCCCTCGCGCGTGTTGGTGTAGTACGGGCCGACACGCACGCGCCCCAGCTCGCGGATGGGGATCTCCTCCGCGCTGTCGTGGAACAGCACCGCCTGCAGCGTGTCGCCCGGGTACTGCGTGCGGATGAGGTGCGCCAGCGCCATGGCCACGCGCTTGGCCGGGGTGAAGCGGTCCTCGCCATAGAGGATCATGCTGTGGCTGCAGTCGAGCAGCAGCACGGTGGCGCACGAGCTCTGGTACTCGCCCTGCGCGACCATCAGGTCCTGGTAGTCGATGTCGATGCCGCTCGTGATCACCGCGGGCGCCTGCCCGGGCTCCGGACGGTAGCCCGACCCCGCACCATCGGACTGGCGCGCCGGGGCTTCAGCCCCGGCGTCGCCGACGCTCTCGTCCCAGGCGCCCCGCTCCGCCGCCTGGCGCCACACGGCGTTCAGGATCGTGGCCGTTGCGTCGATGTTCAGAGTGTCGCCGAACTCGTAGGGCTTCGGCGCCCCGCTGGTCTCCACGCCGGTGGACAGGTCCCGCGTGTCGTGCCGACCCGCGCTGCTGTGGCCGAGGGAGCCGAGCAGGTCGCGCAGCGCCTTGTAGCCCAGGAAGTCCAGCGCCTTGTCCGTGACCTCGAAGTGCACCTCGCCGGGATCGCCCGCGCCCGGGCCGCCGCCCTGCCGGCGCCGCGCCTGTTCGGCCTGGAGATCCGGGGCCGGGCTGATGTAGCCCGACTCCTGCATCCGCTGGATGATCTGCTGGATGAGCTGCTCGAGCTGCTCGCGGATCTCGTCCTCGCTGCCTTCCGCCTGGTCGCCGAAGAGCTTCTCGATGACGTCCGGCGGCAGGACCCCGCCGCTGAAGAGCGCCTCGAGGATGGCGTCGTGCAGCGCCTGCATCGTCCGGTCCATGCCGCCTGACGGATCCCACGGGTTGTCGAACCCGCTCGAGAGCAGCAGGTCGCTCAGCTTCGACATGAGATCGTCCATGTCGAGCTCGTCCAGCGGGTTGGGAACGTACTTGGAATACTTGAACTTCATTGTCTCAGGCCGCAACGCCGGCGTTGACGCCCCGGCGCTTCGTTGTCCACGCCGACTCCCGACTCCCGTCGTGATCCACTCGCGGGCGTCAGTTGTAGTAGCGCTTCTTCTTCCGCCCACCGCCTTCGCGGCCGGGATCGTCGTCATCGTCTGGCGTGAGGACCGGAGTGCGGCGATCCGAAGCCATCGAGGGTCGCCGGGCCGTCTCCGCCCCGTGGAAGCCACGCCCGTCGCTGCGGCTGATCTTCTTCTGCGCGTAGAGCCCTTCCAGCACGAAGTCCACGGCTGCGGCAACCAGCGGCGGCGGAGCATCGACAGGAATCCCGGCCCGACGCGCCAGCTCGACCAGCCCCTGCACCTTGTGCGCCTCGCTGAGGACCGTGGACGCCGGCTCGAGGTCGCCCAGGTTCAGCGATCCTCCCAGGTCGAACCACTCCACGACCGAGCGAATGTCGGCGTCGGGGAAGTGGCCGTCGAAGACGTTGGCGACGGCGGCCCGGATGAGCTCGCGGCCGACCTGGTCGGCGCCCTTCAGCTCTCCCTCGTATTCGAGCTCGAGCTTGCCCGTCATCGAGGGCAGGGCCGCGTAGATGTCGATGATGCGCGGCACGACCGTCGATTCGCCGGCGGCGAGCGCCCGCCGCTCGGCATTGGAGACGACGCTCTCGAGCACGCTGATGGGCATGCGCTGGCTGACGCCCGAGCGCTTGTCCACGCGGCGGTCCTGGCGGGCCTGGAAGGCGAGCTCCTCGACGGCCTCGCGGACGAACGGCGGGATCTGCATTGGCGTGCCGCGCTCGGTCCAGGCCTCCTGCGCGGTGATGGCCATGGCCTCGGCCCTCGACGCGAGGTAGTGCGTGCGGATCTCGGCGCCGATGCGGTCCTTGAGCGGCGTGATGATCTTGCCGCGCGCGGTGTAGTCCTCGGGGTTCGCCGAGAAGACCACCATCACGTCGAGCGGCAGGCGGACGGGGTAGCCCTTGATCTGGACGTCCCCTTCCTGGAGGATGTTGAAGAGACCCACCTGGATCTTGCCGGCGAGGTCCGGCAGCTCGTTGATGGCGAAGATGCCGCGGTTGGCGCGCGGCAGCAGGCCGAAGTGCATGGCCAGCTCGCTCCCGAGCTGCAAGCCGGTCTTCGCCGCCTTGATCGGATCGATGTCGCCGATCATGTCGGCGATGGTCACGTCCGGCGTGGCCAGCTTCTCGATGTACCGCGCCTCGCGCGGCAGCCACGTGATGGGCATGGCCTCGCCTTCCTCGCTCACGAGGTGACGCGCGTAGGCGGACAACGGCGCCAGCGGGTCGTCGTTGATCTCGCTGCCGGGCACGACCGGCAGCCATGCGTCGAGCAGCGTCGTGAGGGCGCGCAGGATGCGGGTCTTCGCCTGGCCGCGGAGGCCCAGCAGGATGAAGTGGTGGCGCGAGAGGATCGCGTTGGCCAGCTGCGGCACCACCGTGTCGTCGTAGCCGATGATGCCCGGGAAGAGCGTCTCGCGGCGGCGGAGCCGCTCGGTGAGGTTGTCGCGGACTTCGTCCTTCACGGGACGGCGGCGATAGGCCCCGGTGGCGATGGCGGCCTTCAGCTCGCCCAGGGTCTCGATGCGAGGTGGTGCGGACATGTCGCCTATTATGACTCCGTGGCGCTCCGGCCCGGTCCGTCTCCCCCGGTTTTCCAGTCCAGCCGCCCCCTGGTGTTCGCGCATCGGGGCGGCGCCGCGCTCGCCCCGGAGAACACGCTGGTGGCCTTCGAAGGCGGGTTGTCTCACGGCGCGGACGGGATGGAGCTCGATGTCCACCTGTCCCGGGATGGTGTGCCCGTGGTCATCCACGACGCCACGGTGGACCGGACGACCAATGGCACCGGCCCGGTCGCCTCCTTCACCGCAGCCGAGTTGGCGGGGCTCGACGCGGGCCATCACTTCGAGCAGGACGGGTTTCCGTTCCGCGGCCGTGGGCACGGCGTGCCGACCTTGGAGGCCGTGCTCGCGCGGTGGCCGGCCGCCCGGGTGATCATCGAGATGAAGAACGGCACGCCGGAGCTTGGCACAGCGGTGGTGGAGGTCGTGCGGCGCGTGGGCGCACAGCGACGCGTGTGCCTGGGCTCGTTCCAGCAGGAAGGGCTGGACGCCGTCCGCGCGCTCGCGCCAGAAATCGTCACCAGCGCTTCGCAGCCGGAGGCGAAGCGGACGCTGCGTCGCTCGTGGGTGAGGTGGCCGTTCCGGCCGCGGCGGCCGTATGTGGCGTTCCAGGTCCCGGAGTGGTCGGGGCGCACGCGCGTGGTGTCCCCGGCGTTCGTCCGCCAGGTACACCATGAGGGCCAGGTGCTCCAGGTCTGGGTCGTGGACAGGGAAGCGGACGCGCAGCGCCTCCTCGACATGGGCGTGGACGGCCTCATCTCGGATCGCCCCGACGTGCTGGTTCCGTTCCGCAATCGCTGGGCCGCCGGACCCGAGAACCCCCGAACCTGAGAACCCGAGAACCCGAGAACCCCTGAACCC
>JBFWQE010000012.1:0-48297 GCA_050249615.1 Vicinamibacterales bacterium | reverse complement strand
GGACGTTTACGCCGCCCGCCAGCGCATCGCCGGGCACGTGCCGGCTTCGCCCCTGATGAAGCACCCGCTCCTCGACCAGGAGAGCGGTCTCGACATCCTGGTGAAGCACGAGAATCACAACCCGACCGGCGCCTTCAAGGTGCGCGGCGGCGTGAACCTGGTGAGCACGCTCACCCCGGAGCAGCGCGCGCGCGGCCTCGTGACGGCCAGCACCGGCAACCACGGGCAGTCCATCGCCCTGGCCTCGCAGCTCTTCGGCGCGGCCTGCACGGTCTTCGTGCCCGAGGGCAACAATCCCGAGAAGAACGCCGCGATGCGCGCATTCGGTGCCACGGTGGAAGAAGGGGGTCGCGACTTCGACGAGGCCCGCGCCCGGTGCGAGAGGCGCGCCGCGGAAACGGGGGCGCGCTACGTGCACTCGGCCAACGAGCCGCTCCTGATCGCCGGCGTGGGGACCTACGCGCTCGAGATCTTCGAGCACGAGCCCGACGTGGACGTCATCTTCGTCCCCATCGGCGGCGGGAGCGGCGCCTGCGGGCTCATCACCGTGCGCAACGCGCTCGGCTCGACGGCGCGCATTGTCGGCGTCGGCGCCGTGAACGCCGATGCCATCGCCCGCTCGTGGCGGGGGCCCGATCGGGTCGTGGGGGAGTCCGCCAACACGTTCGCCGAGGGCGTTGCCACGCGCGTGACGTTCGACCTCACGTTCGGCATCCTGAAGGCGTACCTCGACGACTTCGTCCTCCTCACCGAGGAGGAGCTCGCCGAGGGTGTGCGCGTCGCGCTGCGCACCACGCACAACCTGGCCGAGGGCGCCGGCTCGGCATCCATTGCCGCGGCGCTGAAGCGGCGGGACTCGCTGCGCGGCCAGAGGGTCGTGTGCGTGATGTCGGGCGGCAACCTCGACCAGGGGAAGTTGCGCTGGGTGCTGGGCGGGTGAGGGGGAAGGCTGTCCATTGACGATTGGTGATTGATGATCGAGCGATTCATTGGGCGATTGATGAATGCGGCATTGAGACATTCGATTGGCGCATTGCGCCACTGCCGCAATCGAATGCCCCAATGGCCAATCGGCAATCGCCCGATGAATCGCCCGATTGGCAATCAGCGATCGGCAATGGACAGTGACCTGAACACCGCGTCGTACATCGCGGGCGTGACCGTGCCGGTGTTGGTGTTCTGCCGTGAGGGGTGATAGCAGCCGATCAGCCGCGCGGGCGGGTCTGCGGGGCTTCGCGATCCGCGCCTCCGCTCGAGCGCCCGCATGTCGAAGATGGTCCCATGACCGAAGGCGGGCTTCGGCCGTGGCAGCACGTACTGGCGCGCGAGGAGCTGCAGCCACGCGTCCCAGGCGATCTTGCCGAGCGCCACGACGGTGTCCACGCGCGGCAGGTGGGCGAGCTCGGCCTCGAGATGATCGAGGCAGGCGGCCACCTCGCCAGGGGTGGGCCTGTTCTGCGGCGGCGCGCACCGTACTGCGGCGGCGATGTACGCGCCGCTGAGGGCCAGGCCGTCACCCGGGTGGTCCGACGTGTCGCGGTTGGCGAACCCGGCCCGATGCAGTGCCGCCATGAGGAAGTCGCCGGAGCCGCCTCGGCCGTCGCCGGTGAAGACGCGTCCCGTGCGGTTCGCGCCGTGCGCCGCCGGCGCCAGGCCGAGGATGAGGACGCGCGCCTGCGGATCGCCGAAACCCGGGACGGGGCGGCCCCAGTAGGTCCAGTCACGGTAAGCCGCCCGTTTCATCTCGGCGATGCCTCGGCAGTAGGTCCGCAGGCGCGGACAGCGCTCGCAGCCGACGATCTGCTCGGTTACGGCCGAGAGGGAGGAAGGATGGCGAAAGCGTGGGCTTTTCTTCGTCTTCACACTACAATGGTACGATTGCCTCGCGACGAGAAGGAAGGTCATACACGGCCATGAGAAATACTGCTCCAATGGATCCCGCGCAGCTCGAAGCCCTCGAAACCCGTGAATGGCTCGACTCGCTGGACGATGTGATTCGGCACGGCGGGTCGGCCCGGGTCGGCCGCCTCCTCCGCGACCTCGGGATTCACGCCCAGAAGTCCGGCGCCAAACTCCCCTTCACCGCCAACACCCCTTACATCAACTCCATCCATCCCAGCGAAGAAGTCCCGTATCCCGGCAGCCGCGAGGTCGAGCGCCGGATCAAGAGCCTCGTCCGCTGGAACGCGATGGCGATGGTCGTGCGGGCGAACCGCCTGGAGGACGGCATCGGCGGCCACATCTCCACGTTCGCCTCCTCGGCCACGTTGTACGAAGTGGGCTTCAACCACTTCTTCCGCGGCCGGGAGAACGGGAACGAAGGCGACATCGTGTACTTCCAGGGCCATGGCTCGCCGGGCATCTATGCGCGCGCGTTCCTGGAGGGGCGCATCAGCCTGCAGCAACTGGAGAACTTCCGCCGCGAGCTGAAGCCGGGCGGCGGGCTGTCGTCCTATCCGCACCCGTGGCTCATGCCCGATTTCTGGGAGTTCCCCACGGTGTCGATGGGCCTGGGGCCCATCATGGCCATCTACCAGGCGCGCTTCAACCGCTACATCGAGGACCGCGGGCTCAAGCCGGTGACCGACGCGAAGGTCTGGGCGTTCCTGGGCGACGGTGAGACCGACGAGCCCGAGTCGCTGGGCGCCATCACGCTGGCCTCGCGCGAGAAGCTGGACAACCTGGTGTTCGTGATCAACTGCAACCTGCAGCGGCTCGACGGCCCGGTGCGCGGCAACGGCCAGATCATGCAGGAGCTCGAGGCCATCTTCCGCGGCGCGGGCTGGAACGTCATCAAGGTGATCTGGGGCTCGGAGTGGGACGCGCTGCTCGAGAAGGACACCGAGGGGCTGCTGGTCAAGCGGATGGGCGAGGTCGTGGACGGCGAGTACCAGAAGTACGCCGTCGAGTCGGGCGCCTACATGCGCAAGCACTTCTGGGGCGCCGACCCGCGCCTGCTCGAGATGGTCAAGCACCTGTCGGACGAGCAGCTCAAGCGGCTCAAGCTGGGCGGGCACGATCCGGTCAAGGTGTACAACGCCTTCAAGCGCGCTACGGAGACGAAGGGGATGCCCACGGTCATCCTCGCGCGCACCATCAAGGGCTACGGCATCGGCGAGTCGGGCGAGGGCAAGAACATCACCCACCAGCAGAAGAAGCTGAACGAGGACGAGGTGCGCGCGTTCCGCACGCGCTTCGGGATTCCCATCTCGGACGACGAGGTGGCCGAGGCGCCCTTCTACCGGCCCGCGGAGAACTCCACCGAGATCAGCTACATGCGCGAGCGGCGCGAGGCCCTGCACGGGCCGGTGCCGAAGCGCCAGGACCGCTCCGCGCCGCTGCACCTCGCCTTCGGCGACACGTTCGAGGAGTTCCACAAGGGCACCGAGAACCGCAAGGCGTCCACCACGATGGTGTTCGTGCGCCTGCTCTCGAAGCTCCTCCGCGACGACAGCATCGGCAGGCTCATCGTCCCCATCGTCCCGGACGAGGCGCGCACGTTCGGCATGGAGGCGCTGTTCCGGCAGGTGGGCATCTACGCGCACGAGGGCCAGAAGTACGAGCCGGTGGACCGCGACACGCTGCTCTACTACAAGGAGGCCTCGGACGGCCAGATCCTGGAGGAGGGCATCAACGAGGCGGGCTCGATGTCGTCGTTCATCGCGGCCGGCACCGCCTACGCGACCCACGGGATCAACATGATCCCGTTCTTCATCTTCTATTCGATGTTCGGCTTCCAGCGCATCGGGGACCTCATCTGGGCCGGTGCCGACATGCGGATGAAGGGCTTCGTGGTGGGCGGGACCTCGGGCCGCACCACGCTGAACGGCGAGGGGCTGCAGCACGAGGACGGCCAGAGCCATGTGCTGGCGATGCCCGTGCCGAACTGCCAGTCGTACGACCCGGCCTTCGCCTACGAGCTGGCGGTGATCGTCGAGGACGGCATCAAGCGGATGTACGCGGACCGGGAGGGCATCTTCTACTACCTCACCGTGATGAACGAGCAGTACGAGCACCCGCCGATGCCGGAGGGGGCGAAGGACGGCATTCTCAAGGGGATGTACGTCTGCAGGCCCACCAGCAAGCCGAAGGCCAAGCTCCGCGCGCAGCTGTTCGGCAGCGGCACCATCCTGACCGAGGCCCTCAAGGCGCAGGAGATGCTCGAGGAGCAGTACAACGTGGGCGCGGATGTCTGGAGCGTCACGAGCTACGTGAACCTCTATCGCGACGGCCATGCGGCGGAGCGCTGGAACCGCCTGCACCCGAACGACAAGCCGCGCGTGCCCTATGTGACGCAGGCCACGAGGAACGCCCCCGGCGTGTTCGTGGCAGCCTCCGACTACCTGAAAGTCCTGCCGGACTCCATCGACCGGTGGCTGCCGAAGAAGCTCCAGGCGCTCGGCACCGACGGCTTCGGCCGCAGCGACACGCGCGCCGCGCTCCGCGACTTCTTCGAGGTGGACGCGCGCTTCATCGTGCTCTCCACGCTCTACGCGCTCATGCAGGACAAGCAGGTCGAACCATCCGTCGTGGCCCGGGCCATCAAGGACCTCGGCATCAACCCCGAGAAACCGAACCCGGCCATCAGCTGAGGGACCCCAAGCCGTGACCGATCTCGTTCTCCCGACTCTTGGCGACGGCGTCGCCCAGGGCGACGTCCTGAAGGTGCTGGTGAAGCCCGGCGATCCGCTGAAGGTGGATCAGCCAGTGCTCGAGCTCGAAACCGACAAGGCGACCATCGAGGTGCCGTCCACGCTCGCCGGCATCGTCAAGTCCGTCCGCGTGAAGGCGGGCGACAAGGTGAAGCCCGGCCAGGCCGTGATGACCGTCGATCAGGGCGTGGCCGGCGCACCACCCGAGGCTGAGGCGCCGAACGCCGAAGCCGCAGCGCCCGCCCAGGTCGAACCGCCCGCGCCCGCACCCCCGGCGCCGCCCCCGTCCGCCGCCGAACCCGAACGTCCCAGGGCGGCGGTCGTGGATATCGCGGCCGCGCGCCATCAGGCGCCGGTCGCCCTGCAGGTGTCCACCGCCCAGCCCACCGCTCCCGCGGCGCCCTCGGTACGTCGCCTGGCGCGCGAGATCGGCGTCGACATTGCCCAGGTTCCGGGCACGGGGCCCGGCGGGCGCATTTCACAGGACGACGTGAAGGAGTTCGCCAAACGGGTCATGACGAGCTTCGGCAGCGCCGGCCAGGTGGCTGCCTCGGCCGGTGCCGCACCGCTGCAGGTGCGGCCGCTGCCGGATCTCGCGAAGTTCGGCGAGATCGAGCGGAAGGCGATGACCGGCATCCGGCGGAAGACCGCCGAGCACCTGAGCAGCGCGTGGAACACCATCCCGCACGTCACGCAGTTCGACAAGGCCGACATCACGCTGCTGGAGCAGATGCGCAAGAAGTACCGCGCCGAGGTGGAGAAGGCCGGCGGCAACCTCACGGTCACCGCCGTGGCCGCCAAGGTGCTGGCCAGCGCCCTGAGGGTGTTCCCGCAGTTCAATGCCTCGGTGGACATGACCGGCGAGGCGATCGTCTACAGGAAGTACGTGAACGTCGGCATCGCCGTGGACACCGACAACGGGCTGCTCGTGCCCGTGGTGCGCGACGCGGACAGGAAGAACCTGATGCAGCTGTCGATCGAGATCCAGCAGCTGGCCGAAAAGGCCCGCGCCCGGAAGCTCTCGCTCGACGACATGTCCGGCGGCTCGATGTCCATCTCGAACCTCGGCGGCATCGGCGGCACCGCGTTCACGCCCATCATCAACTGGCCCGAGGTGGCCATCCTGGGCATCTCGCGCGGCATCTTCGAGCCGGTGTGGAACGGCGAGGCGTTCGAGCCGCGGCAGATGCTGCCGCTGTCGCTCAGCTACGACCACCGGATCATCGACGGCGCCGACGCCATCCGGTTCCTGCGCTGGGTCGCCGAGGCGCTCGAAAGCCCCTTCGCGCTGGCACTCCGAGGGTAACGCCATGGCTACACGAGTTGCGGTGCTGGGCGCCGGCCCGGGCGGGTACGCGGCTGCCTTCTATGCCGCCGATCTCGGGATGGACGTCACCCTCATCGGCGAGGAGAAGAACCCCGGCGGCGTGTGCCTCTACAAGGGCTGCATCCCGTCGAAGGCGCTGCTGCACGTCGCCAAGGTCATCGACGAGGCGCATCACGCAACGGAGTGGGGCGTCACCTTCGGGGAGCCGAAGGTGGACGTCGACAAGCTGCGCGCCTACAAGAACCGTGTCGTGGAGAAACTCACCAGCGGCACCGGCCAGGTGGCGAAGCTGCGCAAGGTCCACTACATCCAGGGCCGCGCCTCGATCGTCGATCCGACGACGCTGCGCGTGCAGAAGAGCGAGGGTGGGGAAGAGACCGTCGGCGTGGACTACGTCATCCTCGCCACCGGCTCGCACCCGACGCGCATCCCGTCGCTGTCGCTCGACTCGCCGCGCGTGCTGGATTCCACCGGCGCGCTGGACCTGCCGGAAATCCCGAAGACGATGCTGGTGATCGGCGGGGGATACATCGGGCTCGAGCTCGGGTCGGTGTACGCGGCGCTCGGCACGAGAGTATCGGTCGTGGAGATGACGCCGGGCCTGCTGCCGGGCGCCGACCGGGACCTCGTGCGCATCCTGAACCAGCGCGCCGAGAAGGTGTTCGAGAAGATCCACCTCTCGACGAAGGTCACCGGCATGAAGGACGCGAAGACCGGCGTCACGGTGAACTTCGAGGGCGAGGGTACCCCGGCCGAAGCCACGTACGACTACGTGCTGGTGGCCATCGGCCGCCGGCCGAACGCGAGCATCGACGGGCTGGAGCGGACGAAGGTCAAGGTGAACGAGAAGGGCTTCATCGAGACGGACACTCAGCGCCGCACGGCCGAGCCGACGATGTTCGCCATCGGCGACGTGGCGGGGGAGCCCATGCTGGCGCACAAGGCGTCGCACGAGGCACGCGTGGCGGTGGACGCCATAGCGGGCCACAAGGCGGTCTTCGAGCCGGCCGCCATTCCGGCCGTGGTGTTCACGGATCCCGAGATCGCCTGGGCCGGCCTCACCGAGGCCGACGCCGAGAAGCAGAGCCTGACGGTGGAGGTGGCACGCTTCCCCTGGGGCGCGTCGGGGCGGGCCATCGCCATCGACCGCGTCGACGGGATGACCAAGCTCGTCATCGATCCGAAGACCGAGCGCATCCTGGGCGTTGGCATCGTCGGATCGGGCGCCGGCGAGCTGATCTCGGAGGGTGTGCTGGCCATCGAGATGGGGGCGACCGCTTCCGACGTGAAGCTCACCATCCACCCGCACCCGACGCTCACCGAGACGGTGATGGAGGCCGCCGAGCAGTTCTTCGGGCAGGCCACGCACGTGTACAAGCCGAAGCGGAAGTAAGGTCCGGGCTCTCCAGGCTCCGAGTTCAGGTCTTGGAACCGAGAAGCGGTCGCGCGGCGATTGCCGCGAGCATGAACAGTGCGAGCGGCAGCCAGATGACCACCGGCTCCGGCCAGCCGTAGGTCACTTGGAACATGTGCGTTCCGGTGCGTATCGCGACGAAGACCGCGCACGCGAAAGCCCACCACAGCAGGCCGCGCGAGCACGGCGCCCGGGCTGAGAGGCCGCCCAGACTCCACCCGAGCAAGGCGAGGACCAGCGGCAACGCCATCAACGACACGCGATTGTGGCGCCCGGCGACGATGTCGTCCCACCGCGCGTAGAGATCGGTCGGTCGAGCGGACGACCCGAACAGCTCCCACGTCGTCAACTCCGCGGTTCCGCGCGGCGGATCTGAACGGCTCGGCGCCTGAAGGCTGCCGCCGATGAGCTCGCGCCAGTTCGCCATGAAGCGCTCGCGCATCGTGGAAGCCGCCTGAGGTGAGTCCGCGCCCATCTTGCCGTCCCGCGCGGCCGCGACCATTCTCCGGTACTGCTGGTTGGTCGCGGGCACGATCCAACCGCCGATCGTGACGAACAGCAGGAACAGCGCGATTGTCGTCTGCACGACCACGATCCGCGCCCGGCGCCGATCCGGTTGCAGTGCCCGGATGACGAGCGCGAGGGGGAGGGCCGCAAACATCGCGGACGAGAGCAGGAACGCCGGGGCGATGAACGGCCAGCTCTCCAACGGGTAGATGGCCAGGTTGTCCCACCTGTCCCAGAGCAGCACGTTGAGGCCCGTGCCGAGCAGCGCGAATATCGCGACGATGAGCAGCATCCACTGCCAGTCCGCGACGAGCGGCTCGAAGGCGCGTTCGACGACGCCCGCATCGAACCACAGCCGCGCGATGGCGAGCAGGCGATCGCCGGGCAGCATCATGCCTGCTCCGGCCGCGCCGGCGGGGCGGCAAAGGCGCGCTCGGCTGCGTGCCACGCATCCAGGACTTTCAGGCCATATCCCGTCGGGCGGTACAGGCGGCGAGGGAGGCCGATCGCGCCGGCGGGCAAGGGCTCCTGGCGCGACTCCAGATACCCTTTCTCCTGCATCCGGCCCAGCGTGACGTAGATGGTGCCGCGCTTCAGGGCGCCGCCGGACCGCGCTACGAGCTGCAGGCCGTAAAGCTCCCCTTCGGCGGCGAGCAGCTCGAGAATCCTCCTTTGAGCCCGTGAGAGTCGTGGGATGTCGCTCACGCTTGTGAGTATCGGTCTTACATTTAGTAAGTCAAGAGCGTTTCGCCGGGACGTCGGGTTCGTCGGGCGGACCGCTCCCGTCTGCGGGTGGTCAATCGCCGGCCCGCGGGCGATGGTTTGATGATGTTTATGTTAGCATCGACATGTGAAGCGAACGACGATCTACCTCGAGCCCGAGTTGGAGATCCTGCTCAGGATCGAGATGCAGCGCGCGGGACGTCCGATGGCGGAGATCGTCCGCGACGCCGTTCGTGCCTACGTGACGCGCGAGCCTCGTGTGGCGCCGCCGGGCGCGGGTGCGTTTGCGAGTGGCCGCGCCGATACCGCTGACCGCGCAGACGAGGTGCTCGGCGAGACGGGATTCGGGACCTCGACGCCTCCGGCCGCGCGAGCGAAGCGAACCAGGCGCCGATGAGCGTCCTGCTGGATACCGGGATCGTCTACGCCTACTACGACCGCAGCGACGCGTGGCACGAACGGGCACGCCGCGTGATGCAGGCGGAGGAAGGTGGCCTGGTCCTGCCGGCGCCGGTCATCCCGGAAGTCGATCACCTGCTCGGGGTCCGCCTCGGCCCGAAGAGCCGGCAGGTCTTCTACTCGGGCATCACTGGCGGGAGCTACGTTGTCGTCGATCTGCCGGCGGCCGGCTACCGGCGCGTCGCGGCGCTCAACCGGCAGTTCGACGACCTCGACCTGGGCTTTGTCGACCTGGCCGTTGCGGCTCTGGCGGAGTCGGTGGCCTTGCCCCGCATCGCGACCACGGACCGCCGCCACTTCGAGGCGGTGGCCGCGCTGCTGAAGCTCGAACTCGTGCCCTAGCCGCGGGACCAGCGTGGAGCGCGAGCGCTACCGCCGGCGCCCCCGTGATGGCGGCCCTCGCGTGCCCGGATTCGAACTACCGTGCGAGGGCCGCGTCCGCGGCGTCGGCCTGCTCGTGCGCGTGGTACGAGCTGCGGACCAGCGGGCCTGCCTCGACGTGCGCGAAGCCGAGCCCCAGGGCGATGCGCTTGAGCTCGGCGAACTCGTCCGGGTGGTAGTAGCGCGTCATCACGGCATGGTCGGGCGAGGGGCGCAGGTACTGGCCCAGCGTGAGGATGGAAACCCCGGCCTTCCGCAGGTCCTTGAAGACTTCCACGAGCTCCTCCTGCTCCTCGCCGAGGCCGACCATCAGGCCGGTCTTCGTCGGGATGCCCGGCGCGTAGATGCGCGAGCGCTCCAGGAGTTCCAGCGTGCGGGTGTACTTCCCGCCCGAGCGCGCCATGCGGTAGAGGCGCGGGACGGTTTCGGTGTTGTGGTTGAGCACGTCCGGCCGGGCATCGAGCACGGTCTTGAGAGGCTCGTCTTCGCCCTTGAAGTCCGGGATGAGCACTTCGACGCGCGTGGCGGGCATCCGCTGCTTGATCTGGCGGATGGTCTCCGCGAAGATGCCGGCGCCGCCGTCGGGCAGGTCGTCGCGATCCACCGACGTGATGACCGCGTACTTCAGGGCCATCTTCTCGACGGCGTCGGCCACGCGTCCCGGCTCCTCGAGGTCCAGCGGCCCGGGGCGCCCGTGCGCGACGGCGCAGTACGCGCACGCGCGGGTGCAGATGTCGCCGAGAATCATGAACGTGGCGGTGCCGTGGTGCCAGCACTCGCCGATGTTGGGGCAGTGGGCGTCCTCGCAGACCGTATTGAGCTTGAGGTCGCGCATGATGCCGCGCAGCCGGAGGTAGTTCTCAGAACCCGGAGCCCGGACCTTCAGCCAGTCCGGTTTCGGCGCGCGGGGCCTGATGAACGGCAGTGGGGCTTCCACCATCCTTCCCAGTATACTGTCCCCGGAATCGGGTCCGTCTTCGTCGTCGGCCTGTCTGCGGCCCGGCAACGAGACACGACCATCGGCCTCATCTGCGGCCCTGGAACGAGTCACGACCATCGGCCTCATCTGCGGCCCTGGAGCTTCCATGCAGACTCTCGCCATCACCTGGCTCGGCCACTCGGCGTTCCGCGTGCGAACGCCCGGCGGCGTCGAGATCCTGTTCGACCCGTGGTACACGGGCAACCCGTCGTTCCCTGAGTCGGCCCGGCCGACGAAGGCGGACCTGATTCTCGTCTCGCACGGCCACAGCGATCACATCACCGACGCGGCGGCCATGGCCCGGGCGACCGGCGCCACCGTCGTCGGGAACTGGGAGATCGTCACGTGGCTGGGCACGAAGGGCGTGCAGGCGCTCGAGCCGATGAACAAGGGCGGCACGATCACCGCGAAGGGGCTGCGCATCACCATGACCGAGGCCGTTCACAGCAGCAGCTTCGACGACGGCGGCATCGTCTACTTGGGCGAGCCGGGCGGGTTTGTCGTGAAGCTCGAGAACGGGCAGACGCTGTACTACGCCGGCGATACGGCGCTCTTCGGCGACATGAAGCTGATCGGCGAGCTCTACAAGCCGGACATCGCGTTCCTGCCCATGGGCGATCGCTTCACGATGGGCCCCGATACGGCCGCCATCGCCGCAACGTGGCTGGGCGTGAAGCAGGTGGTGCCGATGCACTGGGGCACGTTCCCGCTGCTCACCGGCACGCCTGGGATGCTGAAGCAGCACCTCGCGGGCCGCGGCATCGAGGTGCTGGAGTTGAAGCCGGGGGAAACGGCTGAATGACAGTGTCGGGAGTCGGGAACCGGGAGTCGGGAGTCGATCGCGGCGGGAGGCGGGAGGCGCCAGAACTCGAGAACCTGAGAACCTGAGAACCCGAGAACCTGAGAACCCGAGAACCCGAGAACCCGAGAACCTCAACTCCTGATCCGCCCCACGAGATAGTCCGCGAAGGCCTCGCCAATCTGATCCGATGTCATCGGGCCGGCGGGATCGAACCACTTGCTGATCCAGTTCACGGCGCCCATGATGGCGAATTCAATCATCTTCGGGTCGCCCTTCCCGAACAGGCCTTCGTCCATGCCCTGGCGGATGATCGCGCGCATGCCGCGGTCGAACTCGTCGCGCTTGGCGATGACCTTCGCGAAAAGGGGAGGGGACAGGGCCTCCGGATCCAGCGTCAGCGCCGTGGCCTGCAACTCGTCGAGGATGAGGTGCACGAAGGCGAGGATCAACCGGCGCAGCTTCTGGTCGGCGGGAACCGGCGCCTGCTGGACCTCCTTCATCAGGTTGAGCAGGATGTCGAGCGAGTACTCGTGGCAGGCGTAGAGGATGTCTTCCTTGTTGCGGAAGTAGTAATAGAGATTGCCCTTCGTCATCTCGAGCGTCGAGGCAATCTCGTCCACGCTCGCGCCGTGGTACCCGCGCCGCCTGAACGCCGCGGCCGCGCTCTTCAGAATCTCCACCCGCCGGTCGGTCGTCGCCGCGCCACGAGCCATCGGTAGAGGTTAGCACATTGTTTGAACGAGCGTTTAAACCGTAGTAGACTCGCTGAGTGGAAATCGCAGCTTCGTCCCCATCGATCACGTTCGAGACCTCGCCTGAGCGGTACAAGCACTGGAAGCTCTCCTTCGATGGCCCGGTGGCCACGCTGGCG
This sequence comes from Vicinamibacterales bacterium, assembly GCA_050249615.1. Lineage (GTDB taxonomy): Bacteria > Acidobacteriota > Vicinamibacteria > Vicinamibacterales > UBA2999 > VFZN01. Next base: position 36,182 of record JBFWQE010000012.1, on the reverse strand, counting down.
ATGGACGTGCGCGAGGACGCCGGCCTCCGGCCCAACGACTACAAGCTGAAGCTCAATTCCTACGATCTCGGCGTGGACATCGAGCTCGCGGATGCGCTGCAGCGGCTGCGCTTCGAGCATCCCGAGGTGCACTCGGTCGTCCTGACCAGCCTCAAGCCGCGTATCTTCTGCGCGGGCGCGAACATCTTCATGCTCGGCACGTCGAGCCACGGCTTCAAGGTGAACTTCTGCAAGTTCACCAACGAGACGCGGCTCGGCATGGAGGACATGAGCGCGCACAGCGGCTTCAAGTTCCTGGCGGCGCTGAACGGCATCTGCGCGGGTGGCGGCTACGAGCTCGCGCTCGCCTGCGACGAGATCTATCTCGTGGACGACGGGAGCGCGGCGGTGTCGCTGCCCGAGACGCCGCTGCTCGGCGTGCTCCCGGGCACCGGCGGCCTGACGCGCGTCGTGGACAAGCGCAAGGTCCGGCGTGACGTCGCGGACCACTTCAGCACGCTGGCCGAGGGCGTGCGCGGCAAGCGCGCGGTGGAGTGGCGCTTCGTCGACAAGGTCGTGCCGACCAGCCAGTTCAGGGAGGCGGTCGAGGCGCGCGCACGTGAGCTCGCCGCCCTGTCCGACCGGCCCGCCAGCGGGCCGGGCATCGCGCTGGGGCCGCTGAACCCCGCCATCGACGGCGACACCATCCGGTACAGGTACGTGACAGGTGCCATCGACCGCGCGAAGCGCACCTGCGAACTGACGGTGAGCGCACCCACCGAGGCTGAAACCTCGGCACTCCGCAGGACGGAGTGCCCGGCGACGCCGGAGGAGTTCCTGGCGGCGGGCGACCAGGCCTGGGCCATCCGCGCGTTCCGCGAGCTGGATGACTGCCTCCTGCGCCTGCGGCTGAACGAGCCGGAAATTGGCACGGTGATCGTGCGGGCGGTGGGCGATCCGAAAGCCGTGCTGGCCGTGGACGAGGCCCTGGCCGCGCACAAGGGCCACTGGCTGGTGCGCGAGATCATCGGCCTCATCCGCCGCACGCTGAAGCGCGTGGACCTCACTTCGCGCAGCTTCTTCGCCCTCATCGAGCCGGGCAACGCCTTCGCGGGCACGCTTTTCGAGCTGGCCCTGGCCGCGGATCGCGCGTTCATGATCGATCACCCGGACGAGGAGAACACGGTCCGGCTGTCGCCGATGAATGGCGGCGCCTACCCGATGAGCAACGGCCTGTCGCGTCTGGAGACGCGTTTTCTCGGCGAGCCCGCCTCCGTGCGGGCCGCGCTCGAGCACGAAGGCCCCTTCGACCCGCAGGAGGCGCTCGAGGCCGGCCTGGTCTTCGACGCGCCGGACGACATCGACTGGGACGACGAAGTGCGGATGGCCATCGAGGCGAGGACCGCGTTCTCGCCCGACGCGCTCACCGGCATGGAGGCCAACCTCCGGTTTGCGGGCCCGGAGACGATGGAAACGAAGATCTTCGGCCGGCTCACGGCGTGGCAGAACTGGATCTTCCAGCGGCCGAACGCGGTGGGGGAACGTGGCGCCCTGATGACCTACGGGCGCGAAGGGCGCCCCTCGTTCGATTGGAAGAGGACGTAGGAAGGCAGAAGGCAAGAAGGCGGAAGGCAACAGGCAGAAAAGGCGGATTGCATGATCTCCAGTGAACGCATCCCCAACAACGTCGACCTCTCCAGCAACAAGCGCCTGCAGCGCGCGCTGGAGCATTGGCAGCCGGCCTACCTGGACTGGTGGCGCGACATGGGGCCGCAGGGTTTCCAGGATCACCACCAGGTCTACCTGCGGACCGCGGTCAGCGTGGACGCGGCCGGCTGGGCGCACTTCGATTACGTGAAGCTCCCCGAGTACCGCTGGGGCATCTTCCTCGCGGAGCCCACGGCCGATCGCCGCATCGGCTTCGGCGACTTCAAGGGGCAGCCGGTGTGGCAGGAGGTGCCCGGCGAGTTCCGGAACCAGCTCCGCCGCCTCATCGTGGTCCAGGGCGACACGGAGCCCGCCAGCGTCGAGCAGCAGCGCCAGCTCGGCGCCCACTGCCCGAGCCTCTACGACCTGCGGAACCTGTTCCAGGTGAACGTCGAGGAGGGCCGTCACCTCTGGGCGATGGTATACCTGCTGCACTCGTACTTCGGTCGCGACGGCCGCGAGGAGGCCGAGGCGCTGCTCGAGCGCCGCAGCGGGAACTCCGACACGCCCCGCATGCTCGAGGCGTTCAACGAGCCCATCGACACCTGGCTCGACTTCTTCGCCTTCACGATGTTCACGGACCGCGACGGCAAGTCGCAGCTGCTCTCCCTCTCGGAGAGCTCGCTCGACCCGCTCTCGCGCACCACGCGCTTCATGCTCACCGAGGAGGCGCACCACATGTTCGTCGGCGAGACCGGCATCTCCCGCATCCTGGAACGCTCGTGCCAGCTGCTCAAGGAAGCCGGCTTCTCGGGCGACGTCCGGAAGCTGGGGGGCATCGACATCCCCCTGGTGCAGAAGTTCGTCAACTTCTGGTTCAGCCAGAGCCTCGATCTGCACGGCAGCGAGGTGTCCAGCAACGCCGCCGCCTACTTCTCGAACGGCCTGAAGGGCCGCGCCGAGGAGGACAAGTACGACGACGACCACATCCTCGCCGCGAACATGTACCTGCTGGACATGATGGACGACAGCGGCAAGATCATCCGGCAGGAGGTGCCGATGCGCAACGCCCTGAACGAGGTGCTGCGCGACTGGTACGTCGCCGACTGCCAGGCGGGAGTGGACCGCTGGAACAAGCGCGTGCTCGAGGCGAACGGCATGTCGGATCGGATTGCGCTCCCCTCGCGCAAGTTCAACCGCAAGGTGGGCGTCTATGCCGGGAAGCATTTCGACCCGTGGGGCAACCCACTGACGAATGACGAGTGGGATCGCCGCAAGTACGAGTGGCTGCCGTCACCGGAAGACAAGGCGTTCCTGCACAGCATCCAGGCGACGCCTGTCTACAAGCCGGGCCAGTTCGCCAACTACATCGCGCCCCCGGCCCGCGGCATCAACCGCCTGCCGATCGACTTCGAGTACGTCCGGACCGAACTCTGAACGACTGATCCGGGAGTCGGGAGTCGGGAGACGGGAGTCGGATTGACGATTGACGTCGTGACGCGCCGATTCGGCTGGCGGCAGCTTGACTCCGCGGTTCGGCGCGAAGTTCGAAGGCGTGGTCCGACTCGCACGAGTGTCACGTCCCGACTCCCGACTCCACTCCCGACTCCCGACTCCCGACTCCCGACATGACCTACACCCGCATCTCCTACACCGCCGAGGACGGCGTGGCCGTCATCACGCTCAACGACCCGCCCGCCAACACCTACTCCTACGAGATGATGCGCGAGATCGACGACGCGGTCCTCGCTGCGAGGATGGACGCCGCTGCGCACGTGATCGTGCTGATGGGCATGGGCGAGAAGTTCTTCTGCGCCGGCGCGAACATCGGGATGCTGAAGGACGCCGACCCGGCCTTCAAGTACTACTTCTGCCTGCACGCCAACGAGACAATGAGCCGCCTCGAGCAGACACCCAAGCTGGTGATTGCCGCGCTGAACGGGCACACGGTCGGCGGCGGGCTCGAGGTCGCGATGGCGGCCGACATCCGGATCGCGCGGAAGGGCGGCGGGAAGATCGGCTTGCCGGAGGTCGGGTTGGGCGTGCTGCCCGGAACGGGCGGGACCCAGCGGCTGGCGCGGCTGGTGGGGAAGGCCAGGGCCATCGAGCTGATGGCCACCGGCGCGTTGTTCTCGTTCGAGGAGGCGGCGGCCATGGGACTGGTGAACCAGGTCTGGGGCGACGCCGAACTGGGCGGCCGGTCGTTCGCGGACGCGGTGATCGACTACGCGAAGCAGTTCACGCCTCCGAACCGAGCCAGCAAGGCCGTCGGCCACATCAAGCGCGCGGTGCAGACCGGCCTCGAGGTGAGCTTCCACGACGCGCTCGCCCTCGAGCGCGAGCTGCAGCAGCGGCTGTTCGAGTCGGCCGATGCCCAGGAGGGCATCCGAGCGAACCTCGAGAAGCGCAAGCCGGAATTCAGCGGGAAATAGGCCACGGCAGGGGACAGATGATCAAGACGATTGCGGTACTCGGGGCGGGGACGATGGGGCATGGGATTGCCCATGCGGCGATGACGGCGGGCTACCAGACGCGCCTCTACGACGTCTCGCAGGCGCAGGTCGACCTCGCGGTCGGGCAGGTGATGGCGATCCTGAAGAAGGGCGTCGACCTGGGGAAGATCTCCCAGGACGACTGCAACGCCACCTTCGATCGCCTGAAGGCCACCACGAGCGTGGCCGACGCGGTGAGGAACGCCGATGTCGTCATCGAGGCGGCCCCTGAGAAGGCCGACCTCAAGATCGCGCTCCTGTCGGAGGTCGAGGCGTACGTCCCGGCGGACGCCGTCATCGCCTCGAACACCTCGGCGCTCAGCATCACCGAGCTGGCCGCCGCGCTCAGGAACCCCGGCCGCATGGGCGGGATGCACTTCTTCAACCCCGTTCACAAGATGAAGCTCGTCGAAGTCGTCCGCGCGCTCGAGACCACCGACGCCACCATCGCCACGATGGTCGGCGTGGCCGAGCGGATGGGCAAGGAGACCGTGCTCATCAAGGAGTCCCCCGGCTTCATCACGAGCCGCATCAACGCCATGATCGGCAACGAGGCGTTCTACATGCTGCAGGAGGGCGTGGCCTCGGCGCGGGACATCGACAAGGCGCTGAAGCTGGGCCTGAACCACCCGATGGGCCCGTTCGAGCTGGTGGACCTCGTCGGCCTCGACACGCGCCTGAGCATCCTGCAGTACCTGCACCGGACACTCGGGGAGAAGTTCCGCCCGTGCCCGCTCCTGGAGCAGCACGTCAAGGGCGGGCGCCTGGGCCGGAAGGTCGGCAAGGGCGTCTACGACTACTGAGCCGCGACGATGGTGATGCGGCCCTGAAGGCCCGTATCGCCAGGCGCGTCGTGATCGTGGAAGCCGCACGTGCGGACGGTGTTGAAGTGGCCTCCGGGCGGTCGGTGTGCGTCGGGCCGCCTGTCCCCTGTCTTCGGCGCTCCTCAGCATTGGCCTGATGTCCTGCGACACGAGACCGTGTCGGTCCTGCTCAGTAGAACTTCCGCGAGATGTTGAAGCCGATGTGCCAGTCATCGAAGCTGGTGCCGCCCCGCGCAATCTGGGCCATCGTGGTGCCGAAGCCGTTCGAGAAGTTCAGCGAGAAGGCGTGGCCGCCCGCGCGCTTCTCGACACCGACGCTCACGAGCGCGTCCCCGGGCGCATAGCCGGCGAGGCGGGGTGAGATCTCCGCCGTGACATAGACGGTCGGCCGCACGCGCACGCGAGCCCCGAGGCCCAGCATGAACGTGCTGTTGTCGTCCACGAGCTCCGAGGGTTCGGGGTTGCTGTTGTTCACCCACATCGGTTCCGCGTAGACGGCGCCACGGTCGCCCAGCTCTCGGGAGAGCACGACGCCGAGCGCGGGCGAGTAGCGGTCCCGGAAGTTGTTCGTGCCGTCCGCACTGGCCCAGACGCCCAGGCCCACCGGCAGGGACACGTGGTTCCCGAGGTCGTATTGCCCGAAGAACTGGATGGTGCGGTTGGAGGTGCGGTTGAGGCCTGCCTGTGCGCCGCGCCAGAGACCGTAGCGGAGCTCCAGGCCGATCTGCGCGCCCGAGTCGAAGCCGAAGAAATCCTCGAGCAGGTCGCCGAAGTCGCCATCGCCGAGCGGCCGGGCGAAGCGGTGCGTCACGCGAAAGGCGAACCTGGCCTTCGGCAGCCGGAGGTTCGTGGGCAGCGCCGCAAGGGTGAAATCGGGCTGCGAGAGATTGACCTCGAGGTCGGGATCCTCGTCGGCCACCTGGGCCGAGGCGGCGGGCGCGGTCAGGGCCGTGGCAGCCAGCGCCAGCGCGAGGCAACGGGCGACATGCGTCACGATGTAATCTCCTGGCGGCGTGGCCGTGAACCGCCGTGGCGGGGCCTGCTGGACCCTGGGACACGGAATTGCGCCTGGCAGCAGGTGCGCCGTCCCCGCCACGGCTTCTCGTCGCTCGCGCCACACCTGTGGTGACGCGGCATGAATGGGGCTGTCCGTTCGCAGAGCAAATGCGGTGCCCGCGGGAAATCGTCGGGGAACAGCGGCAACTGGCGGGTGATGCCGGCCCCGCACCAACGGCGCCGGTAAGCGCTTACGGCAACCGAAAGTCGCGCGGGCCAGCTAGAGGGTGTCCTTGTACTTGAGCAGGTAGTGGCTGAGCGCGCGCTGGCTGATGCCCATCATCTCGGCGGCGTCCTTCTTGACGCCGCCGGCCCTCTCGAGGGCGCGCCGGATGGTCTCGCGCTCGGCCCACTCGACGTTCTGGTGGAGCCGGAGCGACGGAAGTCCCGCGGACGCCGTCGGCGTCGTGGCGCCCATCAGCCACACGGCCTCACGCGTCAGGCGGGGGCCGGTGGCCAGCACCACCGCGCGCTCGACCGTGTTCTCGAGCTCGCGCACGTTGCCCGGCCAGTCGTAGCGCGTGAGCTCGTCGAGCACGCCTGGCTCCACGTCGAGCAGGGGCTTGCCCATCGCGGCCGAGAAGCGGCGCACGAAGTGATCGACGAGCAGGGGAATGTCCTCGCGGCGCTCGCGGAGGGGTGGCAGCGTGATGGGAATCACGTTCAGGCGGTAGTAGAGATCCTCCTGGAAGCGGCCCTCCGACACCATCTGCCGCAGGTCGCGATTGGTCGCCGCGATCACCCGCACGTCCACGCGCTGGGTGCGCTCGGCGCCGAGGGGCTCGAACTCGCGGTCCTGCAGGACCCGCAGCAGCTTGGCCTGCACGGCCTGGCTGATGGTGGCGATCTCGTCGAGAAAGATGGTGCCGCCATCGGCCAGGGCGAAGCGGCCCTTCTTCGAGGTCGCGGCGCCCGTGAAGGCGCCGCGCGTGTGGCCGAAGAGCTCCGACTCGAGCAGCGTCTCCGGGATGGCCGCGCAGTTCACCTTGATGAGCGGCATGTCGTGCTGGGCGCTTCGTGCATGGATGGCCCGCGCGACCAGCTCCTTGCCCGTGCCGGTCTCGCCCGTCAGGAGCACCGTGCTCTTCGAAGCCGCCACGCGCTCCGCCCTGGCGAGCAGCTCCCGGACCGCGCGGCTGTTCCCGACGATCCCGTAATGGCCGAACTCGGCGTCCCGCTCGCTGAGCAGGTAACGAAGGCCCAGCCGCGCGCGCTGGTCCTCGATGGCCCGTCGCGCGGTGACCAGCAGCTCGTCCACCTCGAAGGGCTTCTGCAGGTAGTCGCGCGCGCCGAGCTTCATGGCCTCGACGGCACTCTCGATGCTGCCATGCGCCGTCATCATGACGATGGCTGGCCGCTCGGCTTCCGCGGCGGAGGCCGAGAGGTCGCGAATGACGTCGAGCCCGGATTTGTCGGGCATCAGGTAGTCGATGATGAGCAGGTCGAATGTCCGCTCCGCCAGCAGGCGTTCCGTTTCGCGCGCGCTGGCGCTGGTGACGACGTCGTGGCCCTCGTCGCGAAGCGCGCGGCCCAGCGTCTTGAGGATCTTCTCCTCGTCGTCGGCGAGCAGGATGGTGCCCGGCATGATCAGTCCGCGGTCTCGGCGGGCCCGTGGCCCAGCTCGACGCGGAACTCCGCGCCCGCGCCGGGCCGGCTGGTGACGGCAATCGACCCGCCCAGCCCCCGGACGATGTTGCCTGCAATTGCCAGGCCCAGTCCGGAGCCAGCGCGCCTGGTGGTGAAGTATGGATCGAAGATGCGCGGCAGGTCCTCCGCCGCAATGCCGGCCCCGCGATCCCGGACGGTGATCGCCACCCGCCCAGGCCCGGCCGCCACGGTCGTGACCTCGACGAGCGGGGCGCCGTCGGCTGCACCTGCGGCGCCGACGGCGTGCTGGGCGTTGGTCAGCAGGTTGACCAGGACCATGCGGACGCGCTCGCGGTCGGTGACCAGCGTGGGAAGTGACGCGGCGGCGCGGAGGACGGGCACGGGGTGGGCGTCGCCCGCGACTGCTTTCACCGCGTCCTCGCACACGGCGTTGATGTCGGTGGGCACGCACTCGAAGCGAATGGGCCGCGCGAAGTCCAGCACGTCGTTGACCAGCCGGTTCAGCCGACCGATCTCCTCGTCGATGTCCTTGGCCGCGTCCTGCTGATCCACGGCGCTCGCGCCCTCCCTGGTCATCGTCCTCAGCGCGCCCTTGATGATCATCAGCGGGTTGCGGACCTCGTGGGCCACGACCGTGGACAGGCGTCCCAGGGAGGACAATCGCTCCCGCTGCGCGGCCTCGCGCTGGAAGCGCACGATCGCCTCGGTCAGGCTGTTGAACGTGCCGGCCAGCACGCGCGCGTCCTCGTCGTCCCAGCCGGGCCGGTCCGGGACCGCGATCTTCCGCGTGAGATCGCCGCTCACGGCCACCTGGCGCATGTGGTCGGTGATCTTGGCCAGCGGCCGCGTGATGGTGCGCGCCACCCAGTAGCTGATGGCGACGGCCAGCAGCACGGAGATGACGGCCAGGGCCAGCAGGAACGACTGGATGGCGTCCAGGGTGCGCAGCCGGGCCGTTCTGGAGTGCATGACGACGACCGCCGCCGGCGTGCCACCCTCGGGATGCAGCGGCTGGATGAGCGCCACGTACTCCGTATCCCCGATGCGCAGCGTGGCCGGGGCCTCGCCGGCGGAAAGCACGGCCGGCATGGCCCTGGAGAGGGACCCCAGCGTCGACGCCTGAACGCGCCCGTCCGCGACGAAGGCGATCTCGGCCCCCGTCATCGCCGCCAGCTCCATCGCCCGATCTTCGTCGAGCCGGTAGCCCACGGTGAGCGTGCCCAGCTGGTCGAGGTCCACGCGGATCGGGACCGTGACCACCCGGAGCACGCCCGCCGATGCGCCGCCGGCCGCGGCCAACTGCCCTCCGTGCCGGTCGTGCACGAGCAGCACGTCCGCACCGAGCTGCTGCAGGTACTCCTCGGCAATGGGCTGGACGGTGGGCGGGTCGCCCGTGTCGACCGCCGCCTTGAGCCTCGGCAGGTCGGCGATGAGCCGCGCCGACCGCGTGAACGTGTCGAACAGCGCCGCCTGCTGCTGGTCGGCTATGCTGGCCGCCGTCCGCAGGTCGCGCTCCAGCGCCTGCCGGGTCTCCGTCGTCAGCCGTGCGCGCACGAAGAACATCGCGGCGCCAATGGAGAGCGCGGCCAGCAGTGCGCTGGCGAGGAAGATGCGATTCGAGAGCGAGCCAAGGGCGCGCATCAGGGCACGACGATCTCCAGGTCAGTCCAGTCGCCCGCGGTCACGGTGACCGGCCGCGTGGCCCGGGCCTCACCTTCGTACCATGCGACGACGGCGTAGGTGCCCGGGGGCACCTCCGCGAGCTCGAACCGGCCACTGGCGTCCGTGACATCGAAGAACGGGTGTGCGAAGACGAGGATGAACGCGTTCATGTGGGAATGGATGTCGCAGAACACCCGGACGATGCCGGGCCGATCCATCCGCACGCTCTTCGACCGGCCGGCGGCGTAGCGGCCCAGGTCGAAGCGCTTGACGCGCGAGAGCGAGAAGACGTTGTGGTATGTCCGGTCGCTGTTCGGGAAGTCCACGACGGTGCCCACCATGACGGCCAGCACGTGCGGCACGAAGGTCTCGTTGCGCTGGTCCATCACGGCGCGCGCGGGCTCGCGTTCGTCGAAGGCGGCGCGCGGCGCCTGCTCCAGGTACACGACCCCGCGACGCAGGTCGGGGAGATCCCTCGCGCCGCCGGCCCCGGGCTCCGATACTCCGGGTCGGCGCTCGGTGGGCCCGGCCAGCCGTTGAAGATCGAGCCGTCCCCGGATGCCGCCGGCCGCCGGCGGGCTGGGTTGGCCGGTTCTGATCTCGAGGGAGCCCGCCGACCGTGCACGTGCGCCGGTCGCGTCCAGCGACATCGTCGCCAGCGCCAGGGGCACCAGCAGGCCCGCTCCGATCGAAGCCGCGCCGCGCATCGTCAGAACCAGTACACGAGTTGTGCGGCGACGAGCGAATCGTGTCGCACGCGCCCGCCCTGCCGATGGTTTCGCTGCCACGCACCCTTGGCGATGAGGTTGCGCGTGATTGCCACGCTCAGCGCCGTCTCGAGCCGCCGCTGGTTGGCTTCCCAGGGCTGGACACCGGCGCTGCCGGCCACGTCCGAGAACCAGAGGCCATCGGCGCGCGCCGAGACGGACACGCCGGGCCACACGCGGTAGCGCCCCTCGACGATCAGAGAGCGCGCCACGAGGGGGGCATCGATGGCCGGCGTGCCCAGCGCGGGCAGGTTCCACGCCGAGCGGAGCAATTCCGCGCGCGCCAGCCAGGCCCCCTGCGAGACCTCGACATCGGCGGCCACCGCCGACTGGGCGAAATCGCTGGCGCGCACGCCCCCCGGGATCGCGCTATTCAGCGCGGCGTCCAGCCAGGGACCGTGCGCCGCCGACCCGCCAACCCGGAAGCCGGGCGCGAGCTGCGCGACGACGCGTGTCGAGACCTGAGGCCGGCCGTTGTTGTCGCCTACGCGCGGATCGGACAGCGAGCCGGTGGTGAGGGCGCCGGTCCATTCGACGGGCCCGGCGACACCGTGCACCTGCACGCCGGAGTCGAAGCGCGCGGTGTTGACGATGGGCATGCCGGGGCTGGCGCGGGCGAGACCCACCGGGAAGTCGGAGAGCCATCCACGGCCGCGCATCCGCAGCAGATCGTCGGCGGTCCGCGGGACGGCGTCCGGCTTGATCGACAACAGGTACTGATACGCCAGCGGTTGCCCGATCACGAGGTTGCTGTACGCGTATACCGTCTTGTTGAACGCGCCGAAGGTGGGCGGCACGCGGCCCACCTGTACGTCGAAACGCCGCCCGGGCCATGGCCGCACGCGCACGAACAGGGCGTAGGGCGTCAGCTGGTCGCCATGGTCGAGCCGCAGCTCGGCGAGCACCTGCATCCGGCGCGACACGCGGACCTCGGTGGACACGGCCAGGCGCACGTTGCGGAACGCGCCGTACTCGTAGTCCGTGTAGTTGAAGAACCCCGGATCCGCGTCGCCGAAGGTGGCGAACACCTCCGCGCCGAACACGAAGCGCCCGTTGGCGACGGAGATCGGCTCGGATGGCAGGGCCTGGGCGCGCACGTCTCCCGCGACCGCCAGGCACGTGAGCAGGATGAGCAGCCGCACGGGCGTCCCCGCCGAAAGTATAATCGGGGCCATGCGCACCGCGTTGCTGCTGCTGACCTGCGCGGCGATCGCGACGCCCGCGCTGGCGGCGACGGACCGACAGACGCGCACCTTCGCGTGGTCGCCCGAGCGCGCGCTCACCATCGACATCACCATCGGCCAGGTGCGGATCGAGGGTTCCGCCCGCCAGGACCTGGAAGTGGCCATCCAGCGCACCGCACCCGCCGTCGACGCCCTCGCACAGCTGCCTGTATCCATCGACGAAACGACCGAGCGCGTCGCCATCCGCATCCTGCAGCCCGACGGCGGCACCGATCCGGCCCTGGTCTCGGATCTCGTGCTCCGCGTTCCCGCGAACGCCCGCATCGAGCGCGTGAAGGTGATGGAAGGCAAGCTCCAGATCGACCGGTTCCGGGGAACGATCACCGCCGATGTGCGGCGAGGTCCCATCGAGGGGGCCGACGTCTCGGGTACGATCCGCCTGGAAACCGGGATTGGATCCCTCACCCTCAGGAACGCGCGGCTGGACCCTGGAGGGCTGCTGCGGCTGCGCGCGTTCAACGGCGACGTGCGACTGCAGATGCCCGGGCCGCCTTCCGACGCCCGCGTGATGGCGCTCGCGCTCAATGGGTCGGTTCAGTCCGACATCCCGATGACGACGAGGGACAGCTGGGGGCCGCGCTGGAGCGAGGCGACGCTGGGCACGGGCGAACCGGTGATCTCCATCGACGTTGTCACCGGGAAGGTCGAGATTCGGACGAAATGATCAGCGGCGGCTGAGGCGTTGCTGCGCCTCGCGATATCGCGGCGACTCCCGGGGGACGCGACTGTACGCCTCGCGCGCCTTCTCCGGGTTCCGCAACCGGCGTTCGTACAGCTCGCCGAGCTGCCACCACACCTCGGCAGGGTTGCCGGGAAAGCGCGCCGCCATGTGTTCCAGCACCTCGGCGGCGACCTGGTGCTGGCCCATGTCGACGTAGGCCGCCGCCAGCTGGTTCATCGCGGGCATCGTCTCCGGATCGGTGGGAAACTGGTCCGCGAGCGCCCGCAGCGTGACCAGCAGGGCCGGCACCTCGATCTTCAGCACCGGGTCCATGGCCCGGAGCTGGCGCCGCTGCAGCTCGAGCTGGCGCCGGGCCAGGAGCGCCTGCTTCGCCTGCGGCGTGCCCGGGAAGTCCTGCGACACCTCGACCAGCAACGCGTGTGCCTCGGCCTGGCGTTGCTGTCCGCGTGCGCGCCGCAGCAACTGGGCGCGGCGCAGCTTGCTCTCCGCCACGCGGGCGTTGCCCGCGAAACGTTTCTCGAACTCCACGTACACCGCCATGGCGTCGTCGTCACGACCGGCCTTCTCCAGGGCTCCGGCTGCCAGGAACGAGGCTTCGACGGCCGTCGGGGATCCGGGGTAGTCGAGGACGATCTGGCGGAGGTCCGCCACCCCCTGGTCGATGAGGTTGTTCGACAGCTTGGCGCGCGCGACCTCGAGGCGTTGCGTGGCTTCAGCGTCGCGGGTCGCCCCCGCGGCTCCTGCAGCAGGAGGGCCGGGCGGGGGTGACGGGGCCGACTTCGTGGCGGGACGCGTCGACGGCGCGGCCCCCCTGGCAGGCGGAGCGACAGCCACCGGTGCAGGCGCTGCGGGGGCCGCGGCGGCGGACCCGGCAGGCGCATCGTCTCCAAGGCCCGGTGCTTCGGTTGGTGGCGTGGCCGGCGGGGCGGACGGATCGAGTGGCGCTGTCTGGACGAGCTCCTCGGGCTCGGAGCTCGGGCGCATCGCGAGGTAGATGCCGGCCCCGACGGCCAAGGCAGCCATCACCGTCGCGGCCGCGGCCAGCCCCCAGGCGGCCTTCTGCTCGGGTGCGACCGCGACCGGGGCCGTCGAGACGGCGGACGGCGTGACTGGTGGCAGGACCGGCGAACCGCTGGACGGAGTTGATGGCGCCGGCTTTGCGTCTGCCGAGCCGATGGGAGACGAGCCCACGGCAGTGCCGGGGGGCCGCTCGGCGGTTGGGACGAACACCGTAGCCGCCGACGCCGCGTCTCCCACCACCGTGGATGCGCCGGCGGCCACGGGGCCGCTGGCCGCCGCTACTCGCCTGGTCCCCGAATCGCGCCGCAGCCGTTCCAGGTCCGCGCGCAGGTCCCTGGCTGTCTGGTAGCGGAGGTCGCGCTCCTTCTCCAGCGCCTTCAGGATGACCCGATCGAGATCGGGCGGGATGGACGGGTTGATCGAGCTGGCAGGTGCGGGCTCACGATTGAGGATGCCGTCGAAGACGACGGCCGTCGTGTGGCCGGGGAAGCTCTGACGTCCCGTGGCCATCTCGTAGAGCACCACGCCGAACGAGAAGAGGTCGGTGCGCGGATCGAGCGCCTCGCCTCGCGCCTGTTCGGGCGACATGTACGCGATGGTGCCTACCGTGGTGCCGACGACGCTCGAGAAGTGCTCGGCGCGCGTCTCGTACACCGAATCGCCCGCGGCGTGCGCCGCCGTGGTGAGCTTTGCCAGCCCGAAGTCGAGCACCTTCACCTGGCCTCGCCTGGTCAGGAAGATGTTGGCGGGCTTGATGTCGCGATGGAGGATGCCCTCGGTGTGTGCCGCGTCGAGGGCGTCGGCCACCTGGATGGCGATGTCGAGCAGGGATCGGAGATCGAGGGGCCGGCCGGCCAGCCGGATGTCGAGTGGCTCGCCCTCGAGCAGCTCCATCGCGAGGTAGCACTGCCCGTCATGCTCGTCGAAGCCGTAAATGGTGCAGATGTTGGGGTGGTTCAGCGCGGAGGCGGTCCGCGCCTCGCGGCGAAAGCGCTCGATGGCCTCCGTGCTGGAGGCACTCCCGGCGGGGAGCACCTTGAGGGCCACCTGGCGCCCGAGCTTCAGGTCCTGCGCCCGGTAGACGACCCCCATCCCGCCCGCGCCGAGCTGATCCAGGACGCGATAGTGCCCGATGGTCTGACCGATGAGAGAACTCGACACGATTCGCGAACGCCCATCGTAAGCGCTCCGGCCTTGACAGGGAAGGCCCGAGACGACGATCATTAGATTTGAAATCGATTTCCACGGAATGGAAAGAGACGGATCAGCTGGGCGATCGTCCGGCGTACCCACCTCCATCGACAAGGCGCTCGAGGTCTGCGAAGTGCTGAGCGGCCAGCCGCGCGGGGCCAACCTGTCGGATCTGGCTCGCACGCTGCGGCAGCCCCCGTCGACGGTCCACCGGCTCCTGTCGGTCCTGAAGCGGCGCGGGTACGTGCGCCAGGACGAGGACACGCAGCGGTACGCGCTCACGCTGAAGATGCTGGACCTGAGTTTCCGCGCGCTTGGTCGCTCGGAGCTTCGGCTGCACGCATACCCGTTCCTGCGGGAGTACGTGCTGGCGACGGCGCACCGGGGGTTCCTGGCCATGCCTTCGGGCGAGGTGACGTATCTCTGGCGGTCGGGGCCGGACGAGGTGGCCATGCACACGGTGTACGGCCGCGAGATGCCGTCGCACTGTGCGCTGTATTTCTCGCCCCGGCAGGCGACGCGTCGCCTCAGCTGCCTCCGGCTGGCCACGCGCGACGAGGTGGCGGATCCCGAGCGGGTCGTGGTCCGGCTGGGGCCGCCGCCGGTCGAGCCCGATGCCGTGCAGCGGCTCTTCTGCACGTGCGCGCCGGTGTGGGACTACACGGGGCTCGAGGTGGCGCGCGTGGGCCTGTTCGGCCACGGCGCGGACGATCGGCCCATCCTCACGGAGCATCATCGCGGCGTGTGGGATCTGGCACGCCGGATTTCCCTGCGACTCGGCTACCTGCCGCCGGCGCTCGAGAGCTCGGCGTGACCGGGGCGCGGCAACGACGGTTCATCCCGGATCTGGAGGAGTGACGTGGCGTACATCATCTGTGAACCCTGCATCGGCACCAAGGACTCGGCCTGCGTGGACGTGTGCCCCGTGGACTGCATTCACCCGCGCAAGGACGAATCGGATTTCGAGGGGGAGACCCAGCTCTACATTCATCCCGACGAGTGCATCGACTGCGGGGCGTGCGTGCCGGCCTGCCCGGTGGAGGCCATCTTCGCGCTGGACGAAGTGCCGGAGAAGTGGAAGAACTACATCGAGATCAACGCCGCGCACTATCGGAAGTAGAATAGCCGCCTGACTGCCGGGCCCGGGGCGCGCCCCCCGGGCCGGGCCTGCTCGTCGAAGAGGGTGGCCATGCCGAATCGATCCCGTCTTCCTCTTGTGGTGCTGGCGCTCAGCGTGATGCTGGCGGCAGGCGTCGTCGGCACCGGCCCGGGCAGCGACGCCGACGTTCAGTTCCAGCTCGGCAACCTGCTGTTCGACGAGACGCGGTACTCCGAGGCGCTCGAGGCGTACCGGAAGGCGGCCGCGTCGGACGACACGACGATCAGCGTCCCGGCCCGCATCGGCGTGGTCCGATCGGCGCTCCGCATCGGGGAGTTCACCGAGGCGCAGCGCGAGGCGCGGGAGCTGAAGGCCATCGCGCCGCGCAACCCCGAGGTGCTCAGCGTGCACGCCGACGCGGTGTGGTCGGCGGGAGCATTCGACGAGGCCGAGGCGGAGTATCGCGACGCCCTGTCGATGGTCCCGGGCATGTCCCGCGCGCTGCACGGGCTGGCGCGGGCCCTGGCCTCGCACAACCAGCTGGACGAGGCGATGAACACCGCCCAGGCGGCGCTGAAGGAATCGCCGCGCGACGCGGAGATCCACCACACCGTGGGCGCCATCTTCGAGCGCATGCGCCGCTACGAGCAGGCGGCTGCAGCCTACACCAACTACGTCAATCTCCTGCCGAACAAGGATCGCTCGGAAAAGGCCGCGTGGTCGCGCTCGCAGGTGCGCTTCCTGAAGTCCTTCGGCGAGCGCGAGCCCATCGCCGTGGACGACAAGGTGGCCGATCAGCTCCACACGGTGGACTTCCGGCTCGTCGATGACAAGGTGATCGTCAAGGGCCGCGTGAACAACCAGCGGCTGCAGGACTTCGTCCTCGACACCGGTTCGGAGCAGACCACCATCTCCCGGCAGACCGCCTCGTCTGCCGGCGTGCGGCCCATCACCTACACGCTCAGCGCGGGCGTGGGAGAGGTGGGGCTGCGCGGGCTGCAGCTCGGGCGCGCCGACTCGCTGGAGATCGGCACGCTCAAGCTGTCGAACGTGCCCGTCATGATCAAGGCCCCCGCACTGCGAGGCCTGCCGAAGCGCGAGACCGAGAGCTTCTCGCCGCTCTCGCTCGGCATGTCGATGATCATCGACTACGGCACGCGCAAGCTGACCATGGGGCGGAACCTGCCGGAGGAGACGGCGGACATCCGGCTGCCGATGCGGCACCACCGGCTCTCGCTCGTCAAGGGGCTGCTCAACGGGCAGCACCCGACGTACTTCGTCGTGGACACCGGCGGCGAGGTCATCTCCATCAGCACGGCCACGGCGGAGGCCATCAACGCGCAGCCCTCGCGCAGGATCGCGCTCCGCGTGTACGGCACGTCGGGCTGGGACCGGGATGCCTTCCTGCTGCCCGGCCAGCAGCTGCGCTTCGCCGAGGCCATCGAGTACCGGAACTTCTCGCTCGTGGTCCTGAACCTGCGCGCGCCGAGCGTGCTGCTCGGGTTCGAGGTGGGCGGCATCGTGGGACACAAGTTCCTGAGCCCCTATCGCGTGGCGCTGGACATGGCGCGGAGCGAACTGCGCATGACGCCCGCCGGCAATTAACGCGCGCACGCGGGTGCGGCAGGTGCGAACGGGTGCGGGCAGGTGCGAGAAGGTGCGCACTGTTCGCACCCGCCCGCACCTGTTCGCACCCGCCCGCACCCGATCGTCAGCGCCGGCGGGCCGCCAGGCGGGCCTGGCGCCGCGCGTCGGCCTCACGGCTGCGCGACTCGTCCTCGGGCGTTTCGATGAGAAGCGGCGGCACGGGCTGCGGCCGGCCTTCCTCGTCGATCGAGACAAACGTCAGAAACGCACGGCTGGTCGGCCGGCGCCGCCCCGTCAGGATCTCCTCCGAGAACACCTCCACCTCCACCTCCAGCGAGGTGCGGAACGTGGCGGTGACGCGCGCCTTGAGAACGATCATGTCCCCGACTTTGACGGGGTGCAGGAACTCGAGGCCGTCCACGGCCGCGGTCAACGCCAGCGTGTTGGTGTGCCGGTGACAGGCGATGGCGCCGGTGATGTCGATGAGGTGCATCACCGAGCCGCCCAGCATGAAGCCGAGCGGGTTCGAGTCGTTGGGCAGCACTACCTGTACCGTCTCGGTCGCCGAGTCCTGCCAGCGCTTGGGCAGGGGGTGGGGGCTGTCCATTGACGATTGCCGATTGGCGATTGAGCGATTCATCGGGCGATTGCCGATTGGGGATTGAGGTATTGGGGATTGAGGCATTGGGGATTGGGGCATTGGGGCATTGGGGCATTGGGGCATTGGGGCGTCGGGCGCGCGCACTCACGCAATCGCCCGATTCCCACTCACGAATGCCTCAATTTCCAATCGCCAGTCACCCGATGAATCGCCCGATCACCATTCGGCAATCGCCAATGGGCACATCTCAGAAGTCGTAGCCAATCCACACGGCGAACCTCGGCTTGCGGAAGCTGCCGCTGCCGCCGCTCTGGGCGAAGAGCACGTCCTCCCACTCGCGGTTGAAGAGCGTGCGCCACGCCCAGTCGAAGTGGATGGGGAAGCCCAGGGCGAAGGTCTGGAGGCTGAGGCCGTAGCTGCCCCGTGCGTCCCGCAGGCGGAAGCCGCTGACCTGCACGGGGTCGCCGTAGATCGGCGCGAGCGTCGTGTCGTCGTAGCCGATGACGGGGCGCTCCAGGGTGGTTTCGCTGCTCCAGGCCTTGAAGTCCTGGTTGGCCCAGGACGTGCCGCCGACGCCCGCGAAGAACGCCGCGCGCACGCCCCCCAGGATGCCGATGGGCGTGGCCATGGCGTCGATCAGGGGGAAGCGGAGCTCGGCGTTCAGGAAGAAGCCGTTCTGCCCGACGAACGACAGGTAGTCGTACCCGCGCATCTCGCTGTTGCCGCCGAAGTAGACGAAGTCGGGGTTGTCGCCCCAGCTCTTGAAGCCCCGTGCCCGCAGCGCGAGCAGGCCGGTGCCCCCGATGCGGAAGTACTTGCGGGCGTCGGCGTCCAGCGTCTGGCGCGAGAGCGTGTTGCCGATCTTCGGCGACACCTCGTAGGCGAGACGCATCGTGCTGCCGGTGAGCGGGCCGAATTCCCGGAAGATGGTGGTTTCCTGCACGAAGGCCACGCCGAGCGGCACCATGGTGCCGTTGTTGAACAGCCGGCGCCCGAACTGCTGCTCCTGGTACTGCTGCGAGTACACCTCCAGCGCCTGGTCGGCGAACTCCTCGGAATAGTGGTTGACGCCGCCGAAGACCTCGATGCGGCGGTAGCGGTTGAACGGGTAGATGCCGAAGGCCGTGCCGCCCTGGATGGTACGGGTGGCCACCGCGTAGTCGCGGTCGATGATGCCGCTGAACGCCGGGTCGTAGAAGATGCCTTCCAGCTGCCCGTAGAAGAACTGCGTCTGCGAGTAGCCCTGCAGGGCCCAGTTGAACCGGCGCTCCAGGTTGAGCCACGTGAGCGAGAGGGTCCGGTACTGAGACACGGACGAGGCGAACAGGTTGAACTGCTGGTCGCCGAGCACGTCGGTGAAGGTGACGGCCGTCCCGCCGAAGAGGTCGCCACCGCTGGTGACCCCCAGCGCCACGGGCGGGCGCCCCTCGAGGAACATCTTCTCGAAGCGCCCCTTCTTCTTGGCGTTGTCCTGCACCAGCGTGTGCGTGAGCGGCGCCTGGAAGTCCACGATCGGGCCCGGCGCCCCGAAGTCGTCCGAGGCCACCGTCGTGATCTCTTCCTTCCGCTCCAGGATGTGCAGGCCGTAGTCGCCCTTCAGGTACGTGACGAAGGCCAGCCGCACGGTGCTCCCATCGCGGAGGACCACCGGCGACAGGTTGCCCGTGAGCGCGTCGGTGTACTGCTTCAGCTCGTTGGTCTTCAGGTTGAGCGTCCACAGGTTGTAGATCTGGCCGTTGCGCGCGACGTCAGGGTCGATGGGCTCGGCGGGATTCACCGCGGTGGACGGGAACAGCAGCGTGTCGGCGTCCCAGAACTGCGCGCCGCCTTCGTCGTGCGTGCCGAAGGTCAGCTGGGTGGGGTTCGATCCGTCCGCGTTCATCCGGAACAGCTTCTCGTTGCCGCTGACGCGCGCCAGGTAGACGATGAACGAGCCATCCGGCGACCAGGTCGGCGCGTAGTGGGGCAGGGGATCCTGCGAGAGGGCCTTCACCTCGCGGGTCTCCACGTTCAGGACGTAGATGTTGGCGTTGGCGCCCTGCATGCCAGAGAAGGCGATGAGCTTGCCGTCGGGCGAGAAGTCCGGCGACTCGGGCGCGTCGATGTCGTTGAGGGGCACCCGCAGCTCGATCTTCCGCGTGACGACGTTCTGGATGACGAGCGAGCGATCCTTCTCCGTCCGCACGAAGTAGGCGAGGCGATCCCCCTGCGGCGACCACGACATCCACGGCACCGAGTTCCACCGGCCGCCGGGCGTGGCCAGGTACTCGAAGCCCATGCCCTGGTCGAATCCCGGCGTGAGGTTGCGGATGATCTCGCCGTCCTTGGCGGAGATGAGGACGATGTCGAGCTCCCGGTCGCGCCCGTTGGCCGTCATCCCCGCGATGAGGTCGCCCGAGGGGGATGGCTCGATGGACAGCACGTTGGCGAAGCGGCTCTGACGCGGATCGGGCGCGAGGTCCCGCCCGTAGTCGGCCGGTCGTTCCTTGTCGCGGAACGGCTTGAAGCGCTCCTTCATGTAGCGGTCGAACTGCTGGTCCCATTCCTCCGCCGACATCTGGAACGCTTCCTCGTAGGCGTCGTCGCTGCCGCCGATGACGCTGCGGCGCAGGGCGAAGATGTATTGCCGGACGCCCTCCTTGCCCCAGCGCGCCTCCATGAACTCGAATGCGGCGTGCCCGAGGTTGTAGATGAGGCGCGGGTTGCTGAACCCGCCGTAGTCCTGCATCTCGCTCATCTTCGGGATGATGTCGGACACGGCCGCGTCGCGCACCGTCATCAGGTCCAGCGGGCGCCAGTACCCGGTCATGTAGTCGGACATGCCCTCCATCGTCCAGAGGGGCATGTTGCGGCGGATGAGGCCCGTGGGGATGATGTCGAACTGGAAGATGTGCGTGAGCTCGTGGGTGATGAGCCGGTAGAGGAGATCCGACGGCTCGTCGATCGGCATCACGATGCGGCTGCGGCTCGGCTCGGCGAAGGCGCCGACGCCTTCCTGCGCGGCGCCCGGGATGACGTTCTGCTGCCAGAACTCGGCGCTCGTCGTGAACAGGATGAGCGGGACCTTGAACGCCAGGTCGTGCTTGAGCTCGGAGCTCACGTGCTGGTAGGCGCTCTCCGCGTATCCCGCAACCCGCTCGAGATGCTGTTCGACCTCGGGATAGTAGTAAATCTCGAAGTGATCGGTCTGGTAGATGTGCCAGTCGAACTTGTCGTAGCGGATGGCGTTCTTGCCGTAGTACGGGATGTACGCCGTCTGAGCCTCCGCCGCGGGAGCCGCGGCCAGCGCCGCCAGCAGGGTCAGGATGATGAGCCGCATAGCCGTTCTCCTCGCTGCATCTTACAGATCCTGAGACGAGGCCCGCAATCGAACGGTCCCCGGCTGGTGCCAGCGAGCAAGATTCGATCCGGGCCCGCTTGTCCTATACTTGTGACGCGGGTTACTCGCCCTCGTTTCACCGGGGACCCAGCGGCCTTTCCACATGCGATTCGGGCGATGGCGGACGGCGTCTCCATCGGCAGACGCCGACCCGTTCACCGGCGAGGCCCTGGAGTTGCTCGACGCCCTTTACGGAACGGCCGTTCGGCTCACCAGGGACCCGGACGCCGCGCAGGATCTCGTCCAGGACACCTATCTGAAGGCGTTCCGGGCGCGCCGGACATTCCGGCCGGGGACCAGCCTCAAGGCCTGGCTGTACACCATCCTGCACAACACCTGGCGCAACCGCCGCCGCGACCAGGGTCGGTCGCGCGTCGACGCGGATTCCGACCTCGTGGAACTGACCGTCGAGCGCGGCGAGGACACGCGGTCCTCCGCGCCGGACGATCCCGAGGCGTTGCTGCTCCGCGACACGCTGAGCGAAGATCTCCGCCTGGCGCTCGAGCGCCTCCCCGAGGCGTACCGCGAGGCGGTGTGGCTGCGTGACGTCGAGGAGCTGAGCTACCAGGAGATTGCGGCGGTGCTGGCAATCCCGGTTGGGACGGTGATGTCCCGCCTGTCACGAGGGCGGAAGCAGCTCTACAACAGCCTTGCGGCGGCCCGGCATGCAACGAAGTCGTAGCGGCGGCGTCTTAAAGGCAGCGGCGCGGTGGACCAGACGATGACCTGCGAGCAACTCGAACCCCTCTTGGCGCCATACGCGGACGGCGAGCTCCCCGCCACGGAGCAGGCGCGCGTGTCGGCCCATCTCCACGGCTGCGCCGCCTGTCGGCGAGCCGTGGACGTCCAGCAGCAGGTGCGCGAGGCCCTCGCGGCCCGGCGATCACGCCTCGCCGACCCCGCCCCGCCGGGGCTGCGGACACGGCTGGCCGCCCGCCTGGCCGAGGAGCGCACTCCGGCCGTGGACCTCGGCTGGCGGACCCGCCTGTCGGCGTTTGCCGCCGCGGCCCTGGTGGTCCTCGCCGTGGGCGCCGTCGCCCTGCCGATCGTCACCGCGCGGTCCACGGTGGTGCTCGCGGCCCAGATGGCCCTCGACCACCTCAAGTGCTTCAGCATCGATGGCCACGTCGACGACGAGCCGATCACGGAAGCCGAGGCCGAAGCCGAACTGTTGCGCGAATACGGCTGGCAGTTGGACGTCCCGGCAACCCTGGGCCCCGACGGCGGTCGCCTGGTGGCCGTGCGCCGCTGCCTCTATGGGGACGGGAGGGCGGCTCACCTGCTGTACCGCGTGGATGGCGTGCCTGTCTCCTTGTTCATCCTGCCGGGCCTGGAGCGGCCTGCCGAGGCGCTGACGATGATGGGGCACGCGGAAGTGGTCTGGACCGCCGGCGGGCGCACCTATCTCCTGGTCGGTCCGGAGGAGGACCGGAACCGCCTGCTGCGCATGGCATCCAACCTTCAGAATGGTGCAGAATAGCTCCATGGAACACCAGCCCAGCTCCAAGGTGCGGTTTGCCGCGTTCGCGGCCACGGTCATCGCGCTGCTGGCCATCAGCGTGCCATTCGTATGGCAGCACGATGTCGGGGCCGAGCGCAGCGGGTCGTCCGAGCGCGCGCTGGCGGTCTCCGATATGGCGCCGCTGGCGTCGCACGACGGGAACGCGACCGAGGCGCAGGGGGCTGCGTGCGATGCCGATGCGAAGCCGGCGAACATGGACTTCACCATCAAGCACCTCGATGGCAAGGACGTGAAGCTGAGTGACTACAAGGGCAAGGTGGTGCTGCTCAACTTCTGGGCCACGTGGTGCGGTCCCTGCAAGGCCGAGATCCCCGGTTTCGTGGAGCTGCAGGAGAAGTACAAGAACGACCTCGTGATCCTCGGCTACTCGGTGGACGACACGGCGGACAAGGCCGCGGCCTTCGCCACGGAATACAAGATCAACTATCCCGTCCTGCTCGGGCTCGGCCGCGAAGACGTGCAGGACGCCTACGGCCCCATCTGGGGCATTCCCGCGTCGTTCCTGATCTCGAAGGACGGCAAGGTGTGCAAGAAGCACATGGGCATCGCGCCGAAGGCCGTCTTCGAAAAAGAGATCAAAGCGCTCCTGTAGTATGATCCTTTCAGCACCATGCTGAAGGGCTTCACTACTGCTCGCCTGTCCTGCGGTTGCCGGCTCGGGTTCCGCGAAGGTTCCGCGGGCAGCCCCGTGCTCGTCATGCTCGAGGCCAAGGCCCCGGGCTGCGTGAACCCCCGCCACGTCTCCGGGCTTCCGCTGTACGACTACCGCGAAGCGCTCCGGCCCTCCACGCGCCTCGGCCCGATCGGCGAAGAAGAGTTCGAAGAAGAAGGCTAGGCGTGCCCACGGCGGTGACGACCGCGGTGTTCTGGCTGGTCCAGGGCTCGGCTCTCACCGTCCTCGTCGTGCCATTCACCTGGGACCTCGTCGGTCTCTGGGCCGCGTCCCACTTCCTGCGGGCCATCGGTCTCACCCTTGCGTTCCACCGCTACTTCGCGCACCGCGCGTTCGAGATGACGCGAGGCGCACGCTTCGTCTGGGCGCTGGCCGGCACGGCCGCCATGCAGAAGGGGCCGATCTGGTGGGCCGGCAACCACATCGACCATCACAAGTACGCCGATCGCGAGGGGGACCCGCACAGCCCCGCGATGAGCGGCTTCTACCACGCGCACATCGGGTGGTTCCTCAGCGACGCGCGCTGGAAGCGCGTGGCGGTCGCCAACCCGGTCGTGCGCGACTTCGGCGGGGTGCCCGAGCTGCGGTTCCTCGACCGGCATCACTGGCTGCCGCCCCTGGCCCTGGCCCTCGCGATGTTCGCTCTGGGCGGCTGGCCGTGGCTGGCGTGGGGCTTCTGCCTGCCGACCGTGACGCTGGCGCACGCCACCTTCGCCATCAACACGGTCAATCACCTCTGGGGGACGCGCCGGTTCGCGACCCGTGACGAGTCCACCAACAACGCCCTCACCGCGTTGTTTGCGGTGGGTGAAGGCTGGCACAACAACCACCATCGCTACCAGCGCGCGGCGCGCAATGGTTTCTACTGGTGGGAGTTCGATCCGACCTACTACGTGATCCGGCTGATGGAATGGGTCGGACTCGCGTGGAACCTGCAGCCCGTGCCGCAGCGAATCTACGCCGAGGCCGCGGCGGGCCGGCCTCTCGTGCCGCCCGCGTCAAGCGTGCTCGACCCCGAACGGGCGTCGGAGGCTTGAAGTGCAGTGAGCAGTGAGAACCGAAGGTGGGCGGGTGGCCCTTGCTTCTCGCGTCTCACTTCTCACTCGTGACTTCTCACCTCTCCTAGAGTTCCCGGAGGGCAGCCGGGATCGGCAGCCGCGCCGCGCGAACGGCGGGGAAGAGCCCGCCGATCAGCCCCATCAGCAGCGCGTAGACCAGCCCCATCACCAGCAGTTGCGGCGTCACCTTGAAGGCGAAGGCCACCTGGCTGAAGGTCTGGAAATTCATGGTCGAGGTCTGGTAGCCGTTGAAGGCGAGATACGCGAGCATGCCGCCGATGGCCCCGCCAATCGCGCCGAGCGCCAGCGACTCGACCAGCACGGAGACCACGACCGACGTGGTGTTGAAGCCGAGGGCCCTGAGCGTCGCGATCTCCCGGGACCGGGTGGACACCGCGGTGTACATCGTGAGGATGGCGCCGAACACCGCGCCGATGCCCATCAGCGCGGCGATGCCGAACCCCACGCCCTGGATGAGCCCGCCGAGCGCGCGCGACTTGTCGGCATAGTACTCGGTCTCGCGCTGCACCTGCACGTTGAGCTGCGGGTTGGACGTGAGCCAGTCCCTGAACGTGGTGAGCGAGTCGGAGGAGTCGAGGCGGGCCAGCACCAGCTGGTAGCTGTTCCCGCGCCGGTAGGCGCCCTGCAGCACGCGCGCGTCGCTCCACACCTCGGTTTCGGCCACGCCGCCATCCGCCTCGAACACGCCGACCACCTGCCAGCTGTTCTGCCCGGATCGAATCTCGCGGCCCACCTCCAGTCCCGAGAAGTTGGCCTGCGCGCCACGCCCGACGACGACCTCGTTGGTGCCGAACTCCAGCATCCGGCCCTCCACAATCGAGACCTCGTCGCGCACCGACAGCGTGACGGGCTCGATGCCGCGCATCGGGACATTGGCGCCCGTTCCAGTGGACCGCTTGGGCAGATCGATGATCACGTACAGCTCGGACGATGCCAGGGCGGCTCGATCGTCTCGCCTGAGGCCGGGCGCCTGCCGGATGATCTCCACCTCGGGGCCGGATAGCCCGCTCGTCATCTCGCTGTCGGCGCCGCTCCGCATCACGAGCGCGCGCGACGGCGAGCCCGCGTCCGTCATCGCCGCGGTGAAGCCCGACGCGATGGAGAGGACCGACACGAACACCACGACCACGCCCGCGATGCCGACGATGGCCACGCCCGAGGAACCCAGGCGCTGCGGAATGGTGCGGAGGTTGAGGGCGGTCACCGCCACGGTCTGCGAGATCCAGTTGAACACGAGAGCCTCCTCTGGCGTCAGGCGCGCCGCAGCGCGTCGGTGATGCGGAGCTGCATGGCGCTGATGGCCGGCAGCAGGCCGGCCACGACACCGAGGATTCCGACGAGCACGATCCCGATGACCAGGTCCCGCGGCGGAAGCATGAAGACCGGCAGCATGCCCCCGGTGGGATCCCCCTGCCGGATGAAGAGCCAGGCGGCGAGCAGCCCCAGCCCCCCGCCGATGATCGCGATGAGCACCGACTCGCCGATCACCAGGCCGAGGATGGAGACGTTGGAGAAGCCGAGGGTCTTCAGCACGCCCATCTCGCTCGTGCGCTCCCGCACGGATTGCGCCATCGTGTTGGCCGCCACCAGGAGCATGGTGAAGAGGACTGCGGCGAGGATGGCGATCATGATGGCGCCGATGTCGCCCACCTGCTTGGCGAAGCCCTCGACAAATCCCTTCTCGGTGGTGGTCTTGGTCTCCGCCGACGAGTTGGCGAACATATCGTCGAAGCGTGCGGCCATCTGCTGGGCCTGCGAGGCGTCCGCGATCTTCACGACGTACCAGCCGACCAGCCCCGTCCCCTGCCGGCGGTTCTCGTCCAGGTAGTCGTACCGGAAGAAGAACTGCGTCTTGTCCACACCCGGGTCGCCGTCGTACAGACCCACGATGTTGAACTCCCACACCGAGCCCTGCCTGGGCTGCCAGATGGTGCCCTGGATGGGCACGCGGTCGCCCACCTTCCACCCGAACCGCTTCGCGAGGTCCACGCCAACGACCGCGCCCTGGCGATCCGCCAGCCATGCGGCCATCTGATCCGGCGGCAGGCGGAACTCCGGATAGATCTGCATGAACGGCTCGGGCTCCACGACGATCTGCGCGAAGAAGTTGGACGGGTCCTGGTACACGCCCCCGAACCAGGTGTTGTGCGTGGCGAGCGCGACCCCCTCGGTGGCCTTGAGCCTCTCGAGATAGGACACCGGCAGCGGCATGATGAGGCTCACCTTGTGGATGAGCACCAGGCGATCCAGTCCGGCGATGTCCACGCCGAAGGTGAACGCGGTCCGGATGGCCATCAGCAGGCCGAACAGCAGGAAGGCGACGAAGATCGACAGCAGCGTGAAGATCGTGCGCGTCTTCTTCCGCCAGAGGCTGCTCCAGAGCAGCGGCAGGAACTTCATACCGCGGCCGCCTCCTCCTGCAGCAGGACGCCCTTCTCGAGGTGCAGGGTCCGGCGCGCGCGCTCGGCCGCGCGTGGGTCGTGCGTCACCATGACGATCGTCTTCCCGTGGTCGGCGTTGAGCCGGTGGAGCAGTTCGAGGATCTCGTCGCCGGCCTTGCGGTCCAGATCCCCCGTGGGCTCGTCGCAGAGCAGCAGCGTCGGGTCCGTGACGATGGCGCGCGCGATACCGACGCGCTGCTCCTGCCCGCCGGAGAGCTGGCGCGGGTAGTGTTTCGCCCGGTCCGCCAGGCCGACGACCCTGAGCGCGATGCCCACGCGCTTCTGACGCTCCGCCTTCGAGAGGTTCGTCAGCAGCAGCGGCAGTTCGACGTTGCGCTCGGCGGTCAGCACGGGCAACAGGTTGTAGAGCTGGAAGACGAACCCGATGTGGTGCGACCGCCAGCGCGACAGCCGGCTCCCGGACAGCCCCGCGATGTCGGTGCCGGCAATTTCCACGGACCCGCTGGACGGCTGGTCCAGCCCTCCCATCAGGTTGAGCAGAGTCGTCTTGCCCGACCCCGATGGCCCCATGAGCGCCAGGAAGTCGCCCTTCGGGATGTCGAGGTTCACGCCCTTGAGCACATCGATGCGCTCGCTGCCGCGGGTGAAGTACTTGTGAACGTCCCTGATGCGGACGAGTGACTCCATGCGCGCTGCCTCCTACCTGATGACGATGAGCGAGCCTTCGACGAGCCCCTCCGGCGGAGAGACGACGATCCGCTCGCCACCAGCGAGCCCCGCCGTCACCTCGACGCGGTCCCCGTCGGTCCCCGCCGTCTGGATGGCTCGCCGCTGGACGGTGTCCTGCTGCACGACGAACACGTAGCTGCCGCCGCTCTCCGTGCGGACCGCGGCCTTCGGGACCAGTGCCATCGGCCGCGTTGTCGTGGTCCCGTCGTCCTCCGATTCGCGGAGGAAGGTGACCTTCACCCCCATGTCCGGCAGGATGCGCGGGTCGAGCGCCCCTGAGCCAGTCGAACGATCGAACGCGATGCGCACGAGCACGGTGGCCTTCTGCCGATCGGCCGTGGGCACCATGGTGATGACGCGCGCCGGGATCTGCCACTCCGGATAGGCGTCGAGGACCGCGCTGACGGGCTGGCCGGCGGTGACCCGATTGATGTAGCTCTCGTTCACGTCCACCTCGATCTCGAGGGAGCTCATGTCCACGATGGTGCTGATGCCGGTGCGCGTGAACCCGCCGCCGGCCGAGACGGGCGAGACCATCTCGCCCGGCTGCGCGTCCTTCGAGATGGCGACGCCGCTGAATGGCGCGCGGATGATGGCGTTGTCCAGCTCGGTTTCCTGCAGCGCCACCTGGCGCTCGGCCACCGTGACCTGCTCGCGGGCCGCGGCCAGGCGGGCCCGCAGCGAGTTCACCTCGGCACGGGCCTGGTCCAGCTCGGCGTCGGTCACGAGTCCGTCGGCCCGGAGGCGCTCGCGGCGGCCCAGCATGAGCTCGGCCTCGGCCAGCCGCACCTCGATTTCCGGGATGGCTCGGACGGCCGCCTCGCGCTGCGCCCGCGCCAGCGCCAGCGTCGCGCGCACCGTCGCATCGTCCAGGCGAGCCAGCACCTGGCCCTCACGCACCGCCATGCCTTCCTCGACGTTCACCTCGATGACCTTGCCGGTCACCTTCGACGACACGGTGGCGCGGCGGCGGGCTGTGACGTAACCCGACGCATTGAGTACCGAGGCCTGGGCCCCGGCGGCGCGCGTGGTCACAGTGGCGACCTCGACTTCGAGGGGACGTTCACGGCTGGCCCAGTACCACCCTCCCAGGGCGATAGCGCCAAGCAGGACCAGCCACGCCGCCCACTTGCCCCAGCGGCGTTCGGGCGGAAGAGGAGCGCGTTCGATGCGAAGGGCGGAGAGGTCGTCGACGGGTTCCATCGGTTCGGGATTCCAGGCCGGCGTGCGGCCAGCATCCTAGAGCGAATAAAAACCGAAAGTCAATCGCTTCGGCTCGTGACGGATAGACGGCAGGGGCGAGCCCTGGTTCGAGTCAACCGGCCGGACGGTCGCCCAGGCTTGCTGACCGGTGGGAACGATGGCGCGAGAGGGCATGGGAGGGACCGGCCCGCGGCGGGCCGGTCCCGTCAGGCCGGAGGTTCGGGTTCAGCACCCGGCGCCGCCGGCGCCCGTCCCGCTTCCCTGAGCGCCCGGCGCAGGAGGAACTCAATCTGCGCGTTGAGACTGCGCAGGTCGTCGTTCGCCCACCGCTGCACGGCCTCGAGCAGCTTCGGATCGATCCGGAGCAGGAAGGACTTGCGTTCGGCCATCGGCTGCCCTGGCTACTGGTAGATCGTCCCCGTGTTGATCACGGGCTGCGCGTTGCGGTCGCCGCACAGCACCACGAGCAGGTTGCTGACCATGGCCGCCTTCCGCTCCTCGTCCAGCGTGACGATGGACTTCTGCGACAGCCCGTCGAGCGCCATTTCGACCATGCCAACCGCGCCTTCGACGATGCGCTGCCGGGCGGCGATGATGGCGCCCGCCTGCTGGCGCTGCAGCATGGCCGCGGCAATCTCCGGTGCGTAGGCGAGGTGGCTGATCCGCGCTTCGATGACATCCACGCCGGCCTTCGTCAACCGCTCCTGGATCTCCTTCTTCAGGTGTTCGGCCACGGCGGCGGTGTTGCCGCGCAACGAGATCTGAACGTCGTCGTGCGCATCGTACGGGTAGCTCGTGGCGAGATTCCTGACAGCCGCCTCGCTCTGGACGTGCACGTAGTTCTCGTAGTCGTCGACCTCGAACACGGCTTCTGCCGTCTCCACGACCTTCCAGACCACGACCGCGGCGATCTCGATCGGGTTGCCCTCGAGATCGTTGACCTTCAGGCGCGAGCTCTCGAAGTTGCGAACGCGCAGCGACACCTTTTTCTTCGTGTAGAAGGGATTCGCCCAGCGCAGCCCCTGGACCTTCGCGGTGCCGGCGTAGGCGCCGAACAGCTGGAGCACCTTGCCCTCGTTCGGGTTCACCATGAACAGGCCGAACAGCAGGAACACGGCCAGCCCGAGGCCGAGGGCCGTCCCCAGGATGGCAACGGGTTCCTGGGCCCGAATCGAGCCGACGAGCAGCCAGACGAGGGCGGCGATGACGAACAACAGGGTCAGGAGCACGGGCAGGCCGGGGATGCCGTGGTTCTCGCGTTCGCGAATCATGGGAATGAGCCTCCTGGGGATGCTTTCGAAATGATATCATCATAATATCGTCACGGCGTCAAGCCCGGGAATACGCGCTCCTCGGCCGGGGTTCTTGCTGAGTAGCGTGCGAATTGCCATCGTCGGCGCGGGCATCTCGGGCCTCTCCGCCGCCTATTTCCTTTCCCGGGCCCACACGGTCACCCTGTTCGAAGCCTCGTCCCGGCTGGGTGGCCACGCGCACACCCACGACGTGGAGCTCGGCGGGCGCCGATGGCCAGTGGACACGGGGTTCATGGTCTTCAACGACCGAACCTATCCTCAATTCGTCCGCCTGCTGGCCGAGCTCGGGGTGGACAGCCGTGCGAGCGACATGTCGTTCAGCGTGCGGTGCCGCCGGTGCCGGCTGGAGTACTCGAGCATCGGTGTCGATGGGCTGTTCGCCCAGCGGGGGCGCCTGCTGAGCGGCGGTCACTGGCGTCTGCTCGCGGACATCCAGAAGTTCTTCCGCCGCGGGCGGCGCGCGCTGGAGACTGGCGGGGAGTCGCGCTCGCTGGGGCAGTTCCTGGACGAGGGCGGCTTCGGCGAGGAACTGGCGCGGCACTTCGTGCTCCCGATGGGGGGTGCCATCTGGTCGGCCTCGACGGCGGACCTGCGGGCGTTTCCCGTCGCGTCCTATCTGAGGTTCATGGCGAACCATGGCCTGCTGGCGGCGGCGGGGCAGCCGCAGTGGCGAACGATTCTCGGCGGCAGCCGTGTGTACGTGGAGAAGATCGCGGCGCGGCTGGGAACGGCCGTGCGCGCGGGGACGCCTGTTCTGGCCGTCACGCGCCACGATCGTGGCGTGACCATCCGCCTGGTGGACGGGACCGTCACGGAGCACGATGCCGTGGTGCTGGCGACGCACGCGGATCAGGCCCTGGCGCTGCTGGCCGATCCGAGCCCGCACGAGCGCGACGCCCTCGGGCGCTTCCGCTACTCGACCAACGACACGTTCCTGCACTCCGACGATCGCCTGCTGCCCGACGAGCCGTATGCGCGGGCGTCGTGGAACTGCGATCTCGACGATTGCCGGGACGAGCGCTCGCCGGTCTCGGTAACCTACGACCTGAACCGGCTGCAGGGGCATCGCCCGGGGCGTGCGCTGCTGTGCTCGCTGAACCCGCTCGAGACGATTGGCGGGGACGTCATCGCGCGGATGTCCTATGCGCACCCCATCCTGGACGGCCCGGCCATCGAGGGGCAGTCGCTCATCAGCCGGATGAACGGCGAGCGCCGCACGTGGTACTGCGGCGCGCACCTGCGCTTCGGCTTTCACGAGGACGGGCTGGTTTCCGCCGTGGCGGTGGCCCGGGGGCTTGGTGTCGAGCCGTAGCGCGCTGAGATCGTCGCTCATGACCGGGCACGTGATGCACCGGCGCCTCGCGCCGATGGCGCACGGCTTCCGGTACGGCCTGGTGATGTACCGGCTGGATCTGGACGAGCTCGACGCCCTCGACGCGCGCCTGCGCCTCTTCGGCGTGGATCGCGCCCGGCCGGTCTCGTTCCGCCGGGCCGATCACCTTCCGGACGTGCGGGCCGTGCTGGCCGGGCACGGCGTGGATGGCCCGATCGATCGCATCGAGCTGGTTACGAACTGCCGCGTCTTCGGCTACGTGTTCAACCCCGTCAGCTTCTTCTTCTGCTACGCGGGGGCGCGCCTCAGCGCGATTGTCTGCGAGGTGAACAACACGTTCGGAGAGTCGCACACCTACGTGCTGCCGGTGGAGCCGGGTGCGCAGGTGTGGGACGAGAAGAAGGTGTTCCACGTGTCACCATTCTTCACGCTGGACGGCACGTACCGGTTCCGCTTCCAGGTCTCGCCGAGCCACCTGGATGCGCGGATCGACCTGCACCGTGACGGCCGGGCGGTCTTCGTCTCGCGCCTGTCGCTGGATCGCCGGCCGCTGACCGATGCGGGCGTGGCAGCAGCGCTCGTGCGATATCCCTTCGTGACGGCGAAAATCATCGCCGCCATTCACTGGGAAGCGCTGCGGCTCTGGTGGAAGGGCGCGACCTATCACCCGAAGCCCGCGTACGACCCTGAATCCGCGCGCCACGGCACGGAGTCCTAACCCTCGCATGGAACAGGCAGGCATCCGTCTACCGAACGCCGTCTCCGCGGCGCCTTCCACCAGCATTCTCGATCGCGTCGTGGCGCCCGTTGCGCGACGGCGCCTGCTGGCGGCCCTCGGCCGGTGGCGCGTCGGCCGGTTGACCGTGCACCTGCCGGACGGCACGATGGTGATGGCCGGGGCCGCCGGCGCCGAGCCACACGCGGTGCTGTGGATCGATCGCGACGCCTTCTTCACGAAGTTCGCCCTCCGCGGCGACATGGGGGCCGGCGAGGCCTACATGGATGGCGACTGGCGCACCGACGACCTGGCGCGGTTCGTCGAGCTGGTGCTCCGCAACCAGCACCACCTCCCGCTCGAGTCCGCGCTGTCGAGGCTTGCCAACGTGTCGAACGACTGGCTCCATCGCCGCCGCCGCAACACGCGGGGCGGGAGCCGGCGCAACATCGGCGCGCACTACGACCTCAGCAACGACCTCTTCCGGGCGTTCCTGGACGCTGAGATGGCCTACTCGTGCGGCGTGTATCTCTCGGAGTCCGACACGCTGGACGCGGCCCAGCGGCAGAAGTTCGAGCGGTGGTGCGAGGCGCTCGACATCGGGCCGGATGATCACGTCCTGGAGATCGGCTCGGGATGGGGCGGGCTGGCGCTCTACGCCGCGCGCACGCGGGGCTGCCGAGTGACGGGGCTCACGGTGTCCCGCGAGCAGCTGGCACTCTCGCGCGCGCGGGCCACGGCCGAAGGCCTCGACGATCGGGTGGAGTTCCGCTTCTGCGACTACCGCGATGTCGGCGGGCAGTTCACCAAGGTGGTGTCGATCGAGATGATCGAGGCGGTAGGCGAGGAATACTGGCCGTCATACTTCTCGAAGATCGACGAGATCCTGGCGCCGGGCGGCCGCGCCGGGATCCAGGCGATCACCATGGTGGACGCGCGCTTCGCCGAGTACCGGAAGCACTGCGACTGGATTCAGAAGTACATCTTCCCGGGCGGCCTGCTGCCGTCGATTGGCGAGCTCGTGCGCGTCACCGCGGCCCACACGCGCCTGGGCGTGTTCGGCCTCGAGGACCGCGCCCCGGACTACGCGCGCACGCTGCACGACTGGCGGGTCCGCTTCTTCGACCGCGTGGACCACGTCCGCGCGCTGGGCTTCGACGACCGCTTCGTGCGGATGTGGGAGTACTACCTCGCGTCGTGCGAAGCCGCGTTCCGCACACGCAACATCGGCCTGGTCCACCTGGTGCTCGGCCGCGTGGGGGAGTGACGGGGGGACCTGGGTCCTGGGACCTGGGGCGTGGGGCGTGGGCCCCGAACCCTGGACTCTGCCCCTGGGCCCCGGCCCCCTGGGACCTGACTAAAAGCCGATCTTCAGGTCGGCGACCAGCGGCAGGTGATCGGAGGCGACCAGCGTCAGGCGGTCACGAGGCGAGGTGACCTTCAGCACCTCGACGTGACCTTCGTAGTAGATGTGGTCGAGGTGAAGGATGGGGAAGAAGCCCGGATAGTTGCGCCCGCGCTTCAGGTGCTGTCGCAGGTCGATGCTCTGCAGGCGCTCGGCCAGGATGTCTGTGGCCAGCCCGCGCGCCCACTCGTTGAAGTCGCCCAGCACGATCTTGGGCCCCGTCACGCGGCGATCGTGCACGAGCGAGGCCAGGCGCGCCGCCTGGTGGCGGCGCTCCAGCAACGCCGTGCCCAGGTGCACGTTGTAGAAGTGCAGGATGTGCGAGTCCACCTCGAAGTCCACCCGCTGCACGTTCCGGGGCTCGCACGTCTTCCACGTCAGGTCGTGCTGCACGTGGTGCCTCACCGGCAGGCGGCTGAGGACGACGTTGCCGAAGAGCGCCGTGCGCCAGTGCCGGGTAGGCGCCATGACCCAGCCCATGCCGAGTGCGGCTCCCAGTTCGGCAGCCTGGCCGGGCTTGAGAGGTGAGGCCCCGACCACCTCCTGCAGCGCGACGATGTCGGCGTCGACGGTGGCGAGGACGGCGGCGATGCGTTCCAGCCGGGTGCGCCCGTCGAGGCCGCGCGCCCGGTGGATGTTGTACGTGGCGACGCGGATGGTGTGGGTTTTCCGGGGCTCGTCTTGCGCCATCACTCCGTTCTCACTAGTCTGAAGGAAGGCGGAGGGAACGGCAAATGCCAAAGCTCACGAGCGAGCGCGAACTCACGTGCCCCTGTTGCGGGGCCACCCTGGTGGTGGACCTGAACCTGGGGCGGATCATCTCCCACGCCGAGCCGCCCAGCGCGGACAGGCCCGAACTGTCGGAGGCCGACCGCATCCTCGCCGAGCAGGCCGCCCGGCGCGAGGCGCTCTTCGCGCAGTCGGTCCAGGCCGAGAAGAACAAGGGCGATGCCCTGGCGAAGCGCTTCGAGGAGGCCCTCAAGCAGGCGAAGAAAGAGCCCGTCACCAAGCCGCTCCGCGGCTTCGACCTGGACTAGGGGGACGGATTCTCGGGTTCTCACGTTCTCGGGTTCTCGGGTTCTCGGGTTCGACGGCTTGGTCCCAAGCCCCAAGCCCCAAGCCCCAAGCCCCAAGACCCCAAGACCTACCTGAACTCAGCAGGAATCGGCGTCCACTTCTCCCGGCCCCGGTAGTACAGCGGCTTGCGGTCGTTGTTAGCGGCCCGGTATGCCCGGTAGCGGCGCTTCAATTCCCGATACCGGGGTGTCGAACTCGGCAGCTTCACGTGCGGCCAGTCGATGAGCACCTGTTCCACTTTCCAGCGGTTCTCGAACGACCACCGCCAGTCATAACGTCCCATGGCCTCGGCCAGGTTGGCCACGCCGTAGCCAAGGACGCGGCCCGTGTAGTCGATGTACGGGTCCATGTAGCTGTAGGCCAGGCCCCGGATGGTTCGGAACACAGGCTTTCGCCCGTGCAGGCCCGGATCGCGTGAGCGGGCCACGGAGCCCCAGCGCCCGTTCGCGCGATACACGAAGATCACGTGGTCCAGGTTGTCCTGCGACTCCAGGCTCATCACGAGCGGCGGGTAGCCGTTGTGCTCGAGCACGACGGCGGCAAAGAGGGCCGCCTCGAGGCAGTGGGCCTGGTTCGCGCGCACGACGCCCCGAAAGCTCCGCAGCGTCTCACCGCCCTTTTCGTCGTTGTAGGGCAGGGCGTTCAGCCATGCCTGCACGGCCGATGGCGTGCGGAGGCGGCGGAGGAGGGCACGCTCGCGGGACGAAAGTGCCGGGTGCACGCCGTCATTGTGCCTTAACGGCCCAGCGCCGCGCGGAGGTCCGCCAGCAGGTCGTCGGCGGCCCACTGGTTGCCGTCTCGCGCGCTGACGACCGTTCCCGATGGAGCGATGACGAGCGTGCGGAGATTGTGCGTGATCGTCCCGTCCTGCTCGCGGATGACGTTGACGCCGAAGGTGGCCGCGAAGCGGTCCACCTGGGCGGCATCGGCGATCGTCGCGAACTGCCAGATGGAGGGATTGGCGCCCAGGGCCTCGGCGTGCGAGGTGAGGCGGGCCGCGGTGTCGGCGGCCGGGTCGAAGCTCACCGAGACCAGCGAGACGCGCCCTGCCAGCGCGCTGTCGGCCGAGGCCCGCCGTTGCACCTCGGCGAAGCGGCGGTCCATCAGCGGGCAGAAATCGGGCAGCGGGCATCGCGTGTAGATGAATGTCACGGCCGTCGCCCGCCCGCTGGCCTCGGTCAGCCTCAGCGCGCGGCCCGACGCCGTGACGAGCGCCGTGTCCGGAACGCGGTCGCCCGGGACGAGCACCGACACGCCGGCGGCGGCGGGGATGGCGGCAGGGGCATCGGGCGGCAGGGGCGCCCGGCCGGTCGCCGTGAGCGCGCTCAGCCAGGCCGATTCCGCCGTGACGCTGAGCGTCGCTTCGACCAGGTCGCCGACCTCACGCCCTTCCAGCAGCGCGCCGTCGCGCACCTTGAAGGGCATCGTCATGCCCGGCATGAACCCGGCGATATCGCCGTGCCGGATCAGGATCTCCTGCGTCTCGGAGCGGACGACGAGAATCTGGCCGGACAGGTGGTAGGTGCGAACCTCGGGCTCCCGGGTGCAGCCCGCGAGGGCGCCGGCCAGGCAGGCCATCACGGCGACTGCACGCGTCTTCATGTCGTCTGACTTTATCCCACCGCCCGGTTGGGCTGGCGGGGCGGCCTTTCTCCGCGCGCGGGATGGCAGGCTCCTGCTATACTCCGCCAGCGATTGAAAGCCCCGCAGTTCAGACAGGTTGGTGTCGGTGTCAGGTCCGCACAGGCCCTTCGGGATGCGAGCGCTTTCTGGTGCACGAGCCTCACGCGCGCTGGTTGGTGCATCCCGGAGACCCGCGCGCGAAAAGGCAGAGCGCTCCCATGGGCCGCAGACTGTATGTTGGCATCCTTCCCTACAAGACCACCGATGAAG
>JBFWQE010000011.1:0-67671 GCA_050249615.1 Vicinamibacterales bacterium | reverse complement strand
TGAGGGACACCGCCTTCTCGAAGTCCGCCTGTGCCTTGTCGAACTGCCGGGTCGAGATGTAGCGATGGCCGCGATGCCGGTAGAACTTCGGATTGTCTGGGTACTGCTCGATCCCCTTCGTGAACGTGGCGATGGCGTCCCGGTAGCGCCAGAGGTACGCCTGGCGGCGCCCCAGCCAGATGAGCGCCTCGGGATCCGCTGGCGCCGCGGCGAGCGCCTTCTCGGCCTGCGCCAGATCCGCATCGAGCTTCTCCCTGTTGCCGATGGTCTCGGGCGGGAAGAGCGGCTTCCCGGAGAGCGACGTGGCCTCGGGCGTGCGAGCGGGCTGGGCAGGCGGCGCCGCAGGAGTCGGTTCGGCAGGCGGCGCAGGTTGGGAACACGCCGCGCACGCGGCAAGGAGGATCAGGCTCAGCAGTCGATTCATAGAGTCTCCGGCCGAAGACTCTAGCATGCGCGCGCCAACGGTCTGGGGACAGTCCCTCTCACGGAATGTCACCGGGGACTGTCCCTGTCACGAGATGTCACCGGGGACTGTCCCCGGCCGGCCCTACGAGCGCTCCACCGTGTCCGGCACGGGCTCCGCCGGCTCGAGCAGATCCGGCTGCGTCGCGCTCTGTAGCTTCCTCGGCGCGGTATCCACCGTGGCCAGCGGCTTGATCTCGTCACCCGTCGACGCGCCCAGTTCCTTGAACTTGCGCATCGAGACCATCACCCGCGCGTCGTAGGCGCCAACCGCGTCGTTGAACGCGCGCACCGTGGCGTCGAGCCGGCTGCCCACGGTCTCCAGCCGATCGGTGAAGCTGCGCGCACGGTCGTACAGCTCGCGGCCGAGCCGGCTGATCTCCTCCGAGTTGATGGCCAGCCGCTCCTGCCGCCAGCCGAGCGCCGCCGTCCGCAGCAGGGCAATCAGCGTCAGCGGGCTCGCGATGAGCACACGCTGCTTCACCCCGTAGTCGATGAGGTGCGCGTCCTGCTCGAGCGCGGCCATGAAGATGGCCTCGGCCGGCAGGAACAGGACGACGAAGTCGGGAGAGGAGGGGAACTGATCCCAGTACGCCTTGGCGCCGAGCTTCGTCACGTGTTCCTTCACCTGCCGCACGTGATCCGCGAGCCGGCCCGATCGCACGCCATCGTCACTGGCCATCTGCGCGTCGAGGAACGCCTCGAGCGGCACCTTGGCGTCCACCACGATGGTGTGCTGGCCGGGCAGCTTGACGATGAGATCCGGCCGGAGGCGGCCGGCGTCGCTCGTGGTGGTGGGCTGCTCCTCGAAATCGCAGTGCTCGAGCATGCCGGCGAGTTCGACCACCTTGCGGAGCTGCACCTCGCCCCATCGCCCGCGCACTCCGGGCGAGCGCAGGGCGCGCACCAGCGTCTGCGTCTCCTGCTGCAGCTGCTGCTGCGTCTGCCCGACGGCGCCGAGCAAGGCGCGCAGGCTGGCCGCGTCGTGGACGCGAAGCCGGTCCGACTCGGCCAGCGCGGCCGCCACCTGTGTCAGTGTCTCGCGGATGGGAGCCACCAGCGCATCGAGCGCCTGCTGGCGCTGGCCGAGCTCAGCCGCCGCCGCCCGGTGGACGTTGCCGATCTTCTGGTCGGCCAGCTCGAGGAACTGCCGGGTGCTGGCGGTCAGCGCTCCGGCCGCCAGCGCTTCGAACGAGTCCCGGAGCTGTCCCTCCATCTGCTCGATGAGCGCGAGCTTCTCCGGAATCACCTGGTCGCGGTGCGAGACTTCGGCGATGAGCCGCGCGTTCTCCGCGCGAAGCGCCGCGGTCGCCTCCGCGGCTCTCGCCCGCGCCACCAGCCACCCGACGAGGGCGCCCAGCGCGAGCGCCACGAGCCCGGTGCCCCCTATGAGCGCGAGCGTGTCATTCAGCATCCCTTGTCCGGATCACTTCGTGCCCCTCGTGATGATTTCGTGTCTTCGCGGCTTCTTTTTCATCTCGGCTGCGTCGTCGGCGCCGGCTTGACCGGCTTCGGCAGCGCTCGGCGCGGCAGCATCTGCTCGCGATTCGCCGCATGGTAGACGAACGACGCCGTGATGACGGCGTTCTTCATGAGGTCGCCGGCGATCAGCTGGTCGTAGACGTCCAGGTTCGAGTGGTGCGTGCGGCTGGAGTACTGCACGGGGTCCTGGATGAACTGGAATCCCGGCAGGCCGACCGCGTGATACGCCAGGTGGTCGGTGCCGCCGGTGTTGCGGATGGTGAGGTCCGTCATGCCGATGTTCTCGAACGGGGCCATCCACGCGCGGAAGATGGGCGCCGCGGCCTCGTTCCCCTGGAGGTACACGCCTCGATACGCGCCGGTGCCGTTGTCCATGTTGAAGTACGCGGCCAGCTTCGCGTGCTCCGGCTTCAGCTCCATCGTCTCCGGGTCGCCGAAGTGCGCCTTGACGTACGCGCGCGAGCCGATGAGACCCTGTTCCTCACCCGTCCAGAGCGCCAGGCGAACGGTCCGGCGGAGGCGCACGCCAGACTGCTTGAGAATCCGCATCGCCTCCATCATCACGGACGACCCCGATGCGTTATCCACCGCGCCGGTCCCGGCGTGCCACGAGTCGAAGTGCGCGCCGAGCATCACCACTTCATCCGCCTTGTCGGTCCCCGGGATCTCCGCGACGATGTTGAACATCCCGAGGTCCGCGTCGTGGAACGTGTTGCGCACGTCCAGCTCCATCGTGACGGCCTGGCCGCGTGCCACCAGCCGCGCGAGGCGGTTGTAGTGCTCGGTCGCCACCGACAGTTGTGTCGGCGCGGGCGGATCCTTGGGATTGCGCGAGCCACCCCCGCCCGTCAGCACGCTCCCGCTGTCGCCGCGCCCGTTGCCGGGTTCGAGCACCGCGCGCACACCCTCGGCCACCAGGAAGGCATTGCGTTTCGCGGTGAATGCCTGTGCCCGTCCGAAGTTCCCCGGCTGGCGAGGCGGGGCGACAGGCTGCTCGCGCATCTCCTCCAGCTGCTGCGGGGTGAACCGGCGCGCCGGCGGGGTCCAGAGCGGCTCCACCTCCCGGGCGTCCTGCAGCAGGACGATCCGGTCCTTCAGCTTTCCGCGGTACTTGTCGAAGTCCGCTTCCGTGGTGATGGGCGCCAGCACGAGGTCGGCAGTCACCGGCCCGCCCGTGCCCGGCGTCCAGGCGCGCGCGTACGCGAGTACCGGCCACGGTGTTGGCTTCACTACGTGGACGACGGTGCGCTCGTTGCTCCAGCCGCGTCCGAACTCCTGCCCCCAGGGCTCCTGCTTCACGTTGACGAGCCCCCACTCGGAGAGCCGCTTCACGGCCCAATTCGCCGCCGCGCGCATCTGAGGGGAGTTCGTGAGGCGAGGACCGTGCACGTCGGTCAGCCACCAGGCGGTGTCCATCACCTGCGAGCGCTCGAAGCCTTCCTCCTTGAGGCGCTGGATGGCTTCGAGGTCTACCGGGTCGGCGACCCGGGCCGATAGACCCAACACCCCCAGGCCCACGAGCAGCGCGCAGAGAACCGGCAACACGGTGGAACGCTTCGACACAATCGGCCTCCTCATCATTCTCGAGGCAGTGTAATGCAGGTCTGTGCACGATGCCCGGTTCCGGGCTCCGGCCCCGCGATTACAATGATGTCGCCTCCCCGGGTGCGGAATCCTCATGACTGATGGGCTTGGGCGCCGAGTCGCCGCGACCGACGCCGCCACGGGTGACCCCGTCGAGCACCTGGAGCTGACTCCGGAACTGGTGCTGCACACGGGGTTTGCCACGGCGCTGGGCGAGCGTGTGGCGCGCTTCGCAGCGGTTCGGCACGCTTCCTATGTGCACGTCCTCCGCGTCGACCGCCCTGCCATCGACCAGCTGGTCGTGGTTTCCGATGCGACACGCGGCGCTCGCCTGTCCGACCTGCTGGATGCGGCCGAGGCCGCCGGCGTGCGGCCGGAGATCGACGCCGTCGTGGCGCTGGTCCGGCAGCTGCTGCCGGCCGTGGCCCTCTTCTCCCGCCACAACAAGGACAACGCCATCGGCACCATCGCGCCGGAGCGCCTGTTCATCGCGCCGCCGGCCCGGGTCGTCATTGCCGAAGCGGTCTTCGGGCCGGCGTTCGACCAGCTCGGGCTCACGCGCGTCGACGCCTGGCAGCGCTACAGGGTGGCGGCGCCGCCCTCCGAGGGGACGGTCACCTGCACCCCACGCGGCGATGCGACGGCGCTCGGTGTCGTGGCCCTCTCGATGCTGCTCGGCCGGAGGCTGAGGGACGCCGAGTTTCCTGACCAGCTGCCCGCCCTCGTCTCGGCCGCGCGCGAGCGGCACGGAGACGACGACCACCCGCTCTCGGCGGTGTTCGCCCGCTGGTTGCGACGCGCGCTCCAGCTCGAGGGCAGTGGCTTCGATTCACCGCATGCCGCGCAAATCGCCTTCGAAGAGGTGCTCGCGAGCAACCGGCGGTACGTGACGGGGACCGGCGCGCTCGAGCAGTGGGCCGAGCAGCACGGAGGGGCAGAGGCCGAAGGTTCGAAAACCGAGGGTCCGCCGCACGAGGGTTCGAAGCGCGAGGGTTCACCGCAGGATGGTCCGCGCGATTTGGAACCGGCGGGGATTGACATCGGTGGTGACGGGCCACCCGAGGTCGTGCCACTGTCCGCCAGGGTCGGCGTCGATGCGGAGCGGCGCTTCCTCGGCCTGCGGCCGTTGTGGGCGGCCGTGATCGTGGGCGTGCTGTTCATGCAGGCGGCAGTCATCGGGTGGTACTGGACGCGCCCGGTGGAAGGACCGGTCGAGGGCGAGGGTGAGCTGGTGGTCACCTCGCGGCCCGACGGGGCGCGCGTGGTCGTGGACGGGAACGACCGCGGCGCGACACCGCTCGCCATCACCTTGCCGGTGGGCGCTCACGTGATCGAGGTGCGTGCCGGTACGGGTGAGCCGCGCGTGATCCCGCTGATGATCCGCGCCAACATGCAGACGGCGCAGTATGTCGAGCTGCAGCAGCCCGCGTCGCCGCCGCCGGCGGTCGAGCGCGGCGCGCCGGCATCAAAGGCGCCGCCACGCCGGTGATGGAGCCCGGCGGTGCGGAATTCCTCTGGCGCCATCGCGTTCCGAGCTGGTAGCATGTCGCGTCCTTCTGCTGACACGATGCGCCGGCTTTTCTTCTTCGGTCTCGTCCTTGGTGTCGCCGTGTGCGGCACGGCTGCCTGCCAGGTGGCCGAGGCGCAGTCCCTCGCGGATCCGGCCGGGCCCCGGCGCACGACCGACATCGAGCTCGTGGCCGATTCGGAGCTCATCGCCGGCTCGCTCCAGCCTGGCGTGACGCTCGACGCCATGTTCGCTCGATACGATGTCGCCGAGGGCGACCGCCAGGCGCTCGTCGCCGCGGTGCGCACCGTGTTCGACGTGCGGCGCATGCGCGTGGGCCAGCCCTTCGTCATGGACCGGCTGCTCGATGGACACGTCCGCAGCTTCGAGTACGAAATCGACGGGGATCGGCGCTTGCGCGTCGCCGCGGACGCATCACGGGCCTTCACGGCGGTGATCGAGCCCATCGCCAAGGACGTGACGGTCGATGCCGTCGAAGGCCGAATCTCGAGGGAAACACCCTCGCTGACCCAGGCGCTCGACGCCGTCGGCGAGCGCCTGGACCTGGCGCTGGCCCTCGCCGACGTCTTTTCCGGCGAGCTCGATTTTTCGTCGGAGCTGCAGCCCGGCGACGAGTTCCGCCTGGTGGTCGAGCGGAAGACGCGCGCCGGCGCCTTCGCCGGATACGGCGCCATCCTGGCCGCGGAGTTCGTGGCGAGCGGCCGCGCGCTGCGCGCCTACCGCTACGCTCCCAAGGGTAACCGGCCGGCGTACTACGACGAGGACGGGCGCTCGCTCAAGCGCTTCTTCCTGAAGTCGCCGCTCAAGTTCGAGCCGCGCATCACGTCGCGCTTCTCGTCGGCGCGCCGGCATCCGATCCTGAAGTACACGCGAGCCCACAACGGCGTGGACTACTCGGCGCCGACCGGCGCGCCGGTGGTGGCCGTGGCTCCGGGCACCGTCACGCTGGCGGGGTGGACCCGGGGCGGCGGGCGCACCGTACGCATCAGGCACAACAACGGCTACGAAAGCGAGTACCTTCACCTGTCGGCCATGCACGTTCGCACCGGCACCCGGGTGTCGCAGGGCGACCTCGTGGGCAAGGTCGGCGCCACGGGCCTCGCGACGGGCCCGCACCTCCACTACGGCCTTCGCAAGAACGGCGCCTACGTCAACCCGGTCGTCGAGCACCGCAACATGCCGCCGGGCGAGCCGGTGCCCGCCGTCGAGCTGGCCGCGTTCGTCACCGAGCGCACGCGGCTGTTCGGCCTGCTGCAGGTCACGGCCGCTCGCGCCGCAAACTAGGACACCCGCGTGCCAGGCCGGTGCGCACGGCATCCGCCCGCCGCAGCCCCGGATGACCTCCGTCGGCACGACTTCTGCTAACAACAGGCTGGAGGTTTTCCATGCTGCCAATCCCGTATTGGATGGCTATTCGTGTGAAATTCTTACTTCTGGCATTCGTGGTCCTGGCATGGGCCACCCCCGCAGCTGCCCAGGGACCCGGCGTGCGAGGCGGCGTTTCGGTGGATCCCGACCAGGTCTACTTCGGCGGCCACTACGAGACGACTGCGCTCGTGGATCGCCTGCACTTCAAGCCGAACATCGAGCTCGGCCTGGGCGACGATCTG
Organism: Vicinamibacterales bacterium; assembly: GCA_050249615.1. Taxonomy (GTDB): domain Bacteria; phylum Acidobacteriota; class Vicinamibacteria; order Vicinamibacterales; family UBA2999; genus VFZN01. The sequence continues at coordinate 61,005 of JBFWQE010000011.1, read as the reverse complement.
GTGACCACGGCCCTGAACATGGAGTTCGTCTACAAGTTCCCCACGCGCTCCTCCTGGCGCCTGTACGCAGGCGGAGGGCCCGCCATCAACTTCTACTCGTGGGATGACGACGGGCGCGGGCGTGGCGGTGATACCGAGACGGAAGGCGGCTTCAACGTCCTCTTCGGCGCCGAGCACGCCGACGGCCTGTTCTTCGAGGTGAAGATCGGCGCGATCGACTCGCCCGACGTGAAGTTCGGCGTGGGCTGGACTTTCAAATAGGCACCAGTTGGGTGCACGGGTGCAGGGGGGGCAGGGGTGAAATGTGCGAGGCGCATGGCGCCGCGGCCGCACCTGGCACCCGCACCCTGCACTCAGCACCTCTGCACCATCCCCCTATAATTCCCCTATGTCCCTCATCTACCCGTTTGCCGCGCTGCGCCCGGTGCCGGAGGCGGCGGAGCGCGTGGCGGCGGTGCCCTACGACGTCGTCAGCACCGACGAAGCGCGCGTGCTGGCCGCCGGCAACCCCCTGAGCTTCCTCCACGTGTCCCGGCCGGAGATCGACCTGCCGGAGGGCGCCGATCCACACGGTGGGGAGGTCTACGATCGTGCCGCGGCCAGTTTCGCGGCGCTGAAGAAGGCCGCACCGCTGGTGATGGAGGAGGCCCCCGGTTTCTACGTCTACCGCCTCCACATGGGCGCGCACGTCCAGGCCGGCATCGCCGCGTGCTTCTCGGTGGACGAGTACGACCGCAACCTCATTCGCAAGCACGAGAAGACGCGGCCCGACAAGGAGGACGATCGCACCCGCCACATGCTGGCCATCGAGGCGCAGACCGGTCCGGTGTTCCTCACCTACAAGGCCTCGCGGGCCATCGATGCCGTGGTCGCCCGCGTCGTCCAAACCCCCCCGCTGTTCGACTTCACCGCTCCGGACGAGGTCCGGCACGTGGTGTGGCGCGTCCCGGCACCCGAGCACGCCGCCATCGTCGATGGATTCGCCGCCGTGCCGGTGCTCTACATTGCGGACGGCCATCACCGGGCCGCCAGCGCCGCTCGGGCCCGCCAGGCGCGTGCGGCGCAGGGGGCGGGCGAGTGGGACCGCATGCTGGCCGTGGCCTTCCCCGACGACCAGGTGCAGGTGCTGCCCTACAACCGCGTCGTCCGCGACCTGCACGGACGCGCGCCCGAGGCGTTCCTCGACGCGCTGGCCGCCAGGATGACCGTCAGCGAGGGCGGAACTCCTTCGCCGGAGCGAAAGGGGCTCATCGCGATGCGGCTGGCGGGACGCTGGCACACACTCGACGTGACGCGATCCGGAGAAGGCGCGGCGACGGCCCTGGACGTGGATGTCCTCGAGCGCGAGGTCCTGGGGCCCCTGCTTGGCATCACGGACGTGCGGACCGACAAGCGCATCGAGTTCGTCGGCGGCATCCGCGGTGCCGCCGAGCTCGAGCGCCTGGTGGACTCCGGCGCGTTCGCCGTGGCGTTCTCGATGTATCCCGTGTCGCTGGACGACCTGATGCGCATCGCCGACGCCGGCGGCATCATGCCGCCCAAGTCCACGTGGTTCGAGCCGAAGCTCCGAGACGGCCTTCTGTCACACGTGATTTCCTAGCAGCGACACCACGAAGACGCGAAGGAGCCTCCGTGCCTTCGCGGATTCCTCCTGCCGAGGTGTTCATGACAGTCCTTGTTGCCGACAAGTTCGAACGGTCCGGGATCGACGGCCTGAAGGCTTCGGGATTTGAGGTGGTGTATCAGCCAGACTTGTCTGGTGACTCGCTGGCGGAGGCCCTGCGAACCACGGGAGCCGCAGTCCTGATCGTGCGCTCAACGCAGGTCACCGAAGCCATGCTCGACGCCGGTGCGCTCTCGCTCATCGTCAGGGCGGGCGCCGGCGTGAACACCATCGACCTGGCCGGGGCGTCGAGGCGGGGCATCTACGTGTCGAACTGTCCGGGGAAGAACGCGGTGGCGGTAGCCGAGCTCACCATGGGCCTGCTGCTCGCGCTCGACCGGCGCATCCCCGATAACGTCGCTGACCTGCGAGCCGGCACGTGGAACAAGAAGGAGTACTCCAGAGCCAGAGGCCTGTGCGGCCGCACGCTGGGGTTGCTGGGGTTCGGGAACATCGGGCAGGAGGTCGCGCGCCGGGCGCGAGCGTTCGGGATGCCCGTGCTGGTGTGGAGTCGCCGGCTCGCCGGCGACGCGGAGGCCCGGCGCCAGGCGGCGGATGCTCACGACGTGGAGGCCGTGGCCACGGCCTCCGAGCTCGTCTCGCGCGCCGACGTCGTCAGCGTGCACCTGGCCCTGGGGAAGGACACGCGCGGGTTCGTCGACGCCGATCTGCTGGCCCATGCGCGGCCGGGCGCCTTCTTCATCAACACCGCGCGTGGCGAGATCGTCGACGCGGCCGCCCTCGAGGCCGCGGTGAAGGAGAAGGGGCTTCGCGTGGGGCTGGACGTGTTCGCCGCCGAACCCTCCGCCGCCGCCGGCTCGTTCGCGGACCCGCTCGTCGCCCTGCCCGGTGTGTACGGCACACACCACATCGGTGCCTCCACCGATCAGGCCCAGGAGGCGATTGCCGCAGAAACCGTGCGCATCGTCCGGACGTTCAAGGACACCGGGCGGGTGCCCAACGTGGTGAATCTCGCGAAGCAGACGCCCGCTACCCACATGCTCGTCGTGCGCCATCGCGATCGCCCCGGCGTGCTGGCGCACGTGCTCGGCCAGCTCAGGGCCGCGCACCTGAACGTGCAGGAGATGGAGAACATCATCTTCGACGGCGCACAGGCCGCGGTGGCGCGCATCAACCTCGACGGGCGGCCGCCGGACACCACGCTCGACGCGATCAGCACCGGCCATGACGACATCCTGGACCTCCAGGTGGTCGCACTGGCCTGAACCGGCTGGCGACGGCGCGTTAGAATAGGAGGTTCAGGAACGGCGCCGGCCGGTTCCCGGTGGCCTGCGGAAGGTAATCATCCATGTCCAAGACAGCTGTTCATCGCGTTTTCAACTTCTCTGCCGGCCCCGCCGTGCTTCCGCTGCCCGTGCTGGAAGAGGCGCAGCGCGACCTCGTGGCCCTCCCTGGCGTCGGGATGTCGGTGCTCGAGATCAGCCACCGCTCCAGGACCTTCGAGGACATCCTGGCCCGCACCGAGGCCGACGTTCGAGCCCTGGGTAACGTCCCGTCGAACTACAAGGTGCTCTTCCTGCAGGGTGGTGCCTCGCTGCAGTTCTCGATGGTCCCCCTCAATCTGATGGGCGAGGGGCAGTCGGCCGACTACATCATCACCGGTGGCTGGTCACAGAAAGCCCTCAAGGAGGCAAAGCGGGTCGGTCCAATCAACGTCGCCGGCTCGACCGAGGGCGAGAACTTCTCCCGCATCCCGCGGCAGGACGAGCTGACGCTCGATCCGAACGCCGCCTACGTGCATATCACCACGAATAACACGCTCGTCGGCACGGAGTGGAAGGGCGAGCCCGAGGTGGGCGACGTCCCGCTCGTCGCTGACACGTCGTCGGACATGTTCAGCCGACCCATCGACGTCTCGAAGTACGGCCTCATCTACGCCGGCGCGCAGAAGAACCTGGGGCCCTCCGGTGTCACTCTGGTCATCATCCGCGAGGACCTGCTGGCGCGCTCGTCGAAGTCGCTGCACACGATGCTCAACTATGCCGTGCACGCCGAGAACGGCTCGATGTACAACACGCCACCCTGCTTCGGCATCTACCTCATGGGGCTGGTGATGAAATGGGCGCTGGCCCAGGGCGGCCTGGATGCCACGGCCGCGCGCAACGCCCGAAAGGCCGGCAAGCTCTACGCCGAGATCGACCTCAGCGGCTTCTACGCCGGCACGGCCCACACGGACAGCCGCTCGATGATGAACGTCACGTTCCGGCTCCCGTCCGAGGAGCTCGAGAAGAAGTTCGTGAAGGAGGCCACTGCCGCAGGGCTCGACGGCCTCAAGGGGCACCGCTCGGTGGGCGGCATCCGCGCGTCCCTCTACAACGCGTTTCCCGAGGAAGGTGTGGACGCGCTCGTGCAGTTCATGCAGGAGTTCGAAGCGAAGAACGGCTAGCCGTCAGCTTTCTCCTGGCCGGCGATATCGTCCCCCACGCCGGCGGCCGCCTCGGCGCCGCCGGCGGCGAGGGGCCTCGCCCGTCCCGGCCGTACCGTCTCCCTCGCCAGTGGGGGCCGGCTGCGCGCCCAGGGCCTCGATGAACCCGCGCCAGTGCTCCACGATCTCCGGAGCGTGGCCGTGCACCTCCAGCCAGGTGAGTGCGTCCTGGAACGATCCCCGGTGCATCAGCGCCCGCTTTGAACGCGCGGATGATTCCAGATCGCGCAGCCGTCCCTGGAGCGCGAGCACCTGGCGCAGCCGCTCCGAATCGCGCCGCGCGACCGGCAGGAGGCCGATCTTCAGCACGGGGGGCTTCGGCCGGCGTTCTCGGCGGTCAGCCGACCACGGGCGGCCCCGCGGGCGCCGCCGCGTGGGCAACTCATCCTCCGGCAGATCCTCCGTGGCTTCGCCCTCGAGCTCGGCATCGGTGACCGGCTCGTGCGCTCTGGGCATCACGCCGATGGGGAGCAGCAACGACCCCAGCAGCAGCGGATTGGTCAGCATGGCTGGCGTCTCGGTGAACCGCCGCCGGTAGGTGTCGAGCGCCCGCAGCGACTCCCAGAGGGGCCCGTGGACGCTCCGCCGCTGCAGCTCCGGCGTCACCGGCTCCAGCAGGCCGTGCTCCGCCAGCCCGCGGAAGGTGCGCTCCGCCGCGCCCGAACGCAGGATCTTGTAGTACTCCTCGATCATCCGTGCAGGGGAGGCCATCGCCATCAGGTGCCGCTGCCGCCGGATGGCCTCGACGATGGGCGGGTCGAGTGTGAAGTCGAGGCGCGCCGCGAACGAGACCGCGCGAAGCATTCGCACCGGATCTTCCTCGAAGCGCTGGACGGGGTCGCCGATCGATCGGATGACGCGCTGGCGCAGGTCCTCGAGCCCTCCCACGTAATCGATGATCGAAAACGTGGCGATGTCGTAGAAGAGCGCATTGATGGTGAAGTCCCTTCGGAAGGCATCCTCTTCCGGCGTGCCGAACGTGTTGTCGTGGCGCCCCACGGTGTCGGGCGATCCCGGATCCCGGGGCGGCTCCACGGCCGGCAGATCGGGCTGCGCGGCCTGGTCGCTGCCCTCGACGCTCTCGTCTGCCGCCACGTGGCGCCGGAAAGTCGCCACCTCGATGGTCTTGGTGCCGAATCGCACATGGGCCAGGCGGAATCGGCGGCCGATGATCCAGCAGTTCCGAAACAGCTTCTTGATCTGGTAGGGGTGGGCGTCGGTGCCCACGTCGAAGTCCTTCGGCTGCCGGCCCAGCAGCAGGTCGCGCACGCCGCCGCCCACCAGGTACGCCGTGTAGTTGAAGTCGCGGAGGCGATACAGGACCTTGAGAGCGTCCGGGTCGATGTCTCGGCGGGAGATCGGGTGCTCGGCGCGGGGCACGATCACGGGAGCGGCCATGCAGCCCGTCATTGTACCAGCGTGCTACGATGCCCCTCTGGATCCCGTGGTGACATCCCTCGTATTCCTGCGGCGGGCGGCGGTTGGCGCGGTACTTCCCCTGGCGGCCCTGCTCGCCACGGCCGGACCGGCGCTGGCCAACCGTGCGGACCTGGCCCGGGCCCTGGCGCTCTACAACGAGCGGAAGTTCGACCAGGCGATCGAGGCGGCCACCGCCGCCCTGAAGACCCCCGAAACGCAGGACGCCGCCGCCGTTGTCCTGGCGCGCGCCCACCTCGAACGCTACCGCGAGGGCGTGGACCCGGCCGACCTGGGCGCGGCGCGCGAGGCGCTGGGGTCGGTTCGGACAGGAGTGCTCGAGCCCCGCGTCCGCATCGAGTACCTGCTGGCCGTGGGCCAGGCGCTCTTCCTGGAAGACGAGTTCGGCGCCGCCGCCGCCCTCTTCGCCAGTGGCGTGGCCCCCGCCAGGGAGGCGGATCCCGCCCTGGGCGAAGCCATGCTCGACTGGTGGGGCAGCGCCATGGAGCGGCAGGCCGACCTGAGCGCCCCCGAGCGGCGGAAGGAGCTGTTCTCGGCCCTGGTCGAGGACATGCGCGTCGAGCTGTCCCGGAACCCCGAGTCGGCAGCGGCTTCCTACTGGATTGCCGCCGGGCTCCGCGGGGCAGGAGATTCGCTGGCCGCCTGGGAGGCGGCGACGGCCGGGTGGGCGCGAGCCCGACTGGCCGGTTCCCGATCGGCGACCCTTCGCGCTGATCTCGACAAGCTCGTGCTGCAGGGCATCATCCCGGATCGCGTGCGGACCCTCGATGCCTCCGACCGTGCGGCCACGGCTTCGCAGCTGAGGGCCGACTGGGAGCTCGTGAAGCAGCGGTGGCGCTGATCCGGACGCCTAGGCCTTCGCGTCCTTCCAGTTCGCCCCGATTCCCACATCCACGTCCAGCGGAACCCGCAGCGGCACGGCCGCAGCCATGGTCGCCTTCACGAGCGCGGCCACGTCGGACGACTCGCCCTCGGGCGCCTCGAACAACAGCTCGTCGTGCACGGTCAGGATCATCCGGGCGCGCGGGTGGGCCCGCGAGAGGGCCCCATCCACGTCGATCATCGCCCGCTTCAGGATGTCCGCTGCCGTGCCCTGGATGGGCATGTTCACGGCGACGCGCTCGGCCGACGCGCGGATCTGCCCGTTGCGGCTGGTCACCTCCGGCACGGCCCGCCGCCGTCCGAACATCGTCTTCACGACGCCGGTGCGCCTGGCGTCCTCGAGCGTCTGGTCGATGAACCCGCGCACGCGCGGGAACCCGGTGAAGTAGGCGTCGATGAACTGCTGCGCCGCCGCCTGGGGGACGCCGATGTCCTTCGCCAGCGTGAACGCCGTCTTGCCGTAGAGCAGGGCGTAGTTGATGATCTTCGCCCGCCGGCGGAGCTCGTGCGGATCGAGCGTGGTGTCCGGCCCGAAGACCTTCAGCGCCGTCTGGTCGTGGATGTCCTCGCCGCGCTCGAACGCCGCGATCAGCGACTCGTCACCGGAGAGGTGGGCGAGCACGCGCAGCTCGATCTGCGAGTAGTCGGCGGAGACGAGCACGAAGCCGGGCTCGGCCACGAACGCACGCCGGATCTCGCGGCCGATCTCCGTCCGTATCGGGATGTTCTGCAGGTTGGGATCGCTGCTGCTCAGCCGTCCCGTGGCGGCCACGGCCTGGTTGAACTGGGTGTGCACGCGGCCCGTCTCAGGGTTCACCAGCGCGGGCAGCGCGTCGATGTACGTGCCCTTCAGTTTCGCCAGGCCGCGCCAGTCGAGGATCATGCGGGGCAGGTCGTGCGACTGCGCGAGCTCCTCGAGCACCTCGACGGCGGTGGACGCCGTGCGCGCGGTGCCCGTGCGCTTCAGCACCGGCAGCTTCAGCTTGTCGAACAGCACCTCGGCCAGCTGCTTCGGCGACGCGATGTTGAACGTCTCGCCCGCCTGGCGGTAGATCTCGGCCCCCAGTTCGGCCAGCTCGCGGTCGACGCGCGTGGCCTGGGCGCCGAGCACCTCGACATCCACGCGCACGCCGGTGCGCTCGAGCGCCGCGAGGATGGGCACCAGCGGCAGCTCGAGCTCCCGATACACCTGGCCGAGCGCTTCGCGCTCGAGCGCAGGCGCGAACACGTCGGCCAGCTGCAGCGAGAGGTCGGCGCGTTCGCCCGCGTAGTCCAGCACGGCATCGGCTGGCAGTTCCGCGAACGGCAGCGCCTTCGCGCCCCTGCCCCGGATCGCCTGCTCGTCGACGGCCTTGTAGCCCACCTGCTCGAGCGCCAGGGGCTCGATGGCCTGGCTCGATCGGTTCGCGTCCAGCAGGTACGCCGCGAGCATCGTGTCGAGGTCCAGACCCTCGAGCCGCACGCCGTGGCGTCCAAGAACGATGAGGTCGGCCTTGATGTCGTGGCCGATCTTCCGAATCGCGGCGTCCGCGAGGATTGGCGCCAGCGCCGCCAGCGCCCTGTCGCGGTCCAGGGAGCCGTCTCCCATGAAGCCCCGGTGTCCGACCGCGATGTAGCGCGCCTGATGTGGGGCCGTCGACAGGGCGATCCCCGCCACCGTTGCCCGTACCGGCGCCGTGCCGTCCGTGACGAGCCGGAGGGCGAGCCGCGGCGCCCGCACCAGGTCGGCCACGAGCGCGTCGAGCTCGTCGAACGAGGCGACCAGTCGGTAGTCCTTCGCGATCGATTCCGCCGTCGGCGCGAACTCGGTGACCAGCGTGCGGAACCCGAGCGACGAGAAGAGCGCGTAGCACCGCTCGCGCGAGGCCCCCCGGTAACGGAAGCGCTCGGCGTCGAACGGCACGTCCACGTTGGTGTGGATCGTGACCAGCTCGCGGCTCTGTCGCGCCTGATCCGCGTGGGTGGCAAGCGCCTCCCGGTACTTCTTCTGCGGCACCTCTCCGGCGCGAGCGAGCAGGACCTCGAGCGAGCCGTAGGTCGCGATGAGATCCCGGGCGCCCTTCTCGCCGATGCCCGGCACGCCCTTCACGTTGTCCGACGTGTCACCCATCAGGGCGAGCACGTCCACGACCTGGTCGGGCCGCACGCCGAACTTCTCGGCCACGCCTGTTTCGTCGAACCACGCGCCCTCGTCCCGCGGGTTGTAGACGCGGATGCCGTCACCCACCAGCTGGAAGAAGTCCTTGTCGCCAGTGACGATGGCCGCGTCGAAGCCGGCAGCGGCGGCCTTCCGCGCCAGCGTGCCGATGACATCGTCGGCCTCGAAGCCTTCGGAGGTGAAGATGGGAACGCCCATGGCCTCGCAGGCCTCGTGGATCCAGGGAATCTGCTCCTTGAGGTCGTCGGGCATGGCCGCCCGGGTGGCCTTGTAGTCCGCGGCGAGCTTCGCGCGGAAGGTCGCGGTCGGCAGATCGAACGACGCGGCGATGTACTCCGGCTGATGATCGGCAATCAGCTTCCGCAGCATGGTCACGAAGCCGTAGACGGCGTTGGTGGACCTGCCGTCCGGCCCGGTCAGGCCGCGGATCGCGTGATAGGCCCGGTACATCTGGTTGCTGCCGTCGATGAGAAACAGGGTGGGACGCGCCATGGAAGCGCACCCAAGGTATCACCTGCACCGGGGGGCCGGAAGCGGGCGCGGGCGCCGGCAGGGTATGATCGGGGATCGTGATCGCTCGTTGGAGGCGCCTCGTCCGGCCCATGGCGCGCCGTACGTCGGCGGCCGGGATCGCGCTGCTGCTGGCGGCCGCCTGCGGCGTCAACCCGCTGTCCCGGAAGTACGAGTACGAAGAGGAGATCTACGTCGACCTCGACGGCTCGGCGACGGTGTACGTGAACGCCTCGGTCCCCGCACTGGTGGCGCTTCGCGGTGTGGACCTTCCCGTGGACCCGGCCGCGCGGCTGGATCGCCAGGACGTCCGCGCGTTCTTCGAATCCCCGGTCACCAGCGTGGCCAACGTCACCACTTCCCGCCGCGATGGCCGCCGCTACGTGCACGTCCGTGTCGAGGTGGACGACATCCGCCGCCTGGGCGAGGCGCCCGCGTTCGCATGGTCGTCGTACCGGCTGACCGTGGCCGATGCCTCCGCCGAGTACCGGCAGGAGATGGGTCACGCCGCGGGCCGCGCCGTCCCGGACGTCGGATGGCAGGGGGCGGAGCTCGTGGCGGTGCGCCTTCACCTGCCGAGCCGCGTCACGTTCCACAACTCCCCGACACGCGAGATCCGGCGCGGCAACATCATCGTCTGGGAGCAGTCGCTGGCCGAGCGGCAGCAGGGCGTGCCGATCGAGATTGACGTTCGGATGGACAGCGAGTCGATCCTCGCCAGGACCCTGATGTTGTTCGGCACGATGATCGTCCTCGTGGCGGTCACGTTCGTGCTCTTCATCTGGTTCATCAAGCGGCGCGGCGAGCCGGGGCCCGCCGCCTAGCACGAGGTCAGAGAGCCATGGCCATTTCGACGTTCGGCGCCAAGCCCACCGTCCTGCGGTGCTCGCGGTGCGGGCGGTTCGTGGACTGGGAGGACGCGCGGCTGCAGATCATCTGCAGCTGCAAGCCGCACCTGGAGCTGCCGCCGGTGCTGGTGCGCGAGGCCACCGACGCGGACCGGCCCGCGGTGCTCGCGCTCTTCGAGCGCGACTTCGGCCGGACACGCCTGATCACCTTTGGCGAAGAGATCCACCTCGACACGATGCCGACGGTGGTGGCGGAGCTGGAAGGCGAGATCGCGGGCGCGCTGGCCTACATGGAACGGCAGGGCACGCTGCACATCATCGCGCTCGCCACCGATCCCGCGTGGCAGCGCTCGGGTGTGGGCGGCCACCTCGTCGCGGAGGCCGAGCTCGTCGCGCGCGGCAACCACCTCGGCCGGGTGCTGGTGGCCACGACCAACGACAACCTGCCCTCCCTCTACTTCTACCAGCGCAAGGGCTATCGCATCATGCAGGTCGTGCCTGGAGCCATGGCCGGCACGCGTGGGGATGCCCCCTCAACCGGCTTCGGCGGCATCCCCATCCGCGACGAGATTCACCTGGTGAAGGCCATGACCTAGCTGGTCGACAGCAGCTCTCGTACTTCGGCGTCGGTGCGCAGCTGGCTGGTCACCTCGAGCGCGCCGAAGCCAGTGGCGAGCGACCGCGCCAGCATGCGCTCCACGTTGCTGTTGACCACGCCCTCGAGCGTGACGCGCCCGCGGTTCACGATGATGTGGATGGGCGGGTTCGCCATCGACGCGTAGTGCCAGAACGAGGAGTTGCTGTAGATGGCCCGCGCGATGCGGAACCGCAACTCGTCGTCGAACTGCGAGACGGGCAGGACGCCGATGCCATTCTCGACTGCGGTGACGCCGTCCACGCGCCGCACCCGCCGCTCGATGTCGTCACGTTTGTAGGGCATGGTGACCCAGCCCGAGAGCACCACGCGCCCGCCCTCCACCGACGCCGACACGCTGTCGAAGATGGTGAGCTGCGTGTAGCGTTCCACCTGGTCGGAGATGTGCTGGAACAGCCGCAGGTCCTGGGGATCCATCTGCGCCGAGGCCACGGCCGGGAGAGCCAGCAGGGCCAGTGCGCACAGCAGCATGGTGGCTCGCTTCGTCATGATCTCCACCTCTCTCTGGTGCCGATCAGTGCGAAGGTCGTGCCAGGGGAGGATGTCCTCTGGGGAGCTCACGGCGTGGCCACGTATCCGCGCCTGGCGCGTACGCGGAGCGACGGATCGCGAACCTCCACGCGGATGGTGTGCCAGCGCCCGTCCTTGTGCCCGGGGCTGGGGTACCCGATGTAGTACTGCTTGCTCAGCTCGTCCGCGATGTTGGCGGTCGCCGGATCCAGGTCGCGAGGGTCGCGCACGATCTCGGTGCGGCCGCCGCTGTCGTCCGTGATCTCGCGGAGCGCGGCCACGTTCACCCGATCGGCAGAGCCCGACGAGTACACGCCGCCGCCGCTCCCCGGAAACGGCGGCATCGGGTATCCGCCGCCGCCGCGTCGGCCGCCACCCGGGAACGGGAAGGGAATCGGCAGGCGGGGCCCGCCGCCGATGGGCGGCCGCGGCCGCGACACGATCGTCGGCTGCCCCTGGCCGTCGATCCCGACGGCGTAGACGAGCACCTCGGTTTCGCGCACGAGTTGCCGCACTTCACCCGGGCCTACTCGGCTGCTCGTGTCGTTGCCGTCAGAGATGATGACGACGGCCTTCTTGCGGTTGCGCCCGCCGTGTGCCATCGGCACGGCCTCGGCCACCGCGTCGTACATCGCCGTGCCGCCGTTCGGGTTCACGCGGCCCAGGCTCCAGCTGACGGCACGCCGATCGCTGGTCCAGTCCTGCACCAGGTCCGCGCCACCGCTGAACCGGTAGAGGAAGAAGTCGTCGTCGGGATCCGTGAGCTGCTGCAGGAAGCGATCGATCGCGTCGCGGGCCGCGGACCATTTCTCGCCCTGCATGCTGCCGCTCGTGTCCAGGACGATCCCGAGGCTCACCGGCGATCGCTCGGCGGAGAAATGCGTGATCTCCATCGGCTGGTTGTCCTCGTAGACGACGAAGTCGTCCTTCGTCAGACCCGAGAGGAACCGCCCGCTCCGGTCGGTGACCGTGGCCGTGACGTTGATGAGCTCCACACCGCTCCGGAAGCGGAATCCGTCCTGCCCCTCCACCGGCGCCGTGGCCTGCAGCCCCAGCAGCCCGGTGAACGCGAGCAAGACCGCCGTTGGACGCCGAGATGGGTGACGCATGGCTGGATCCTCGAACTGTGAACCTTGAACGCTCGGACTCTGGACTCCCACGTGGCCTCAGGGCCGCGCCAGCGCCACCGGCGTGGCCGCGGGCGACTCACCCCGCCGGTCGACGTGCGGCAGCGTACCGTCGTCAGTACGGAAGCTCACGCGGTAGCGCGCCACGGCCTGCGGCGCCGGCATCTTCACGACGAAGGGCGACTCGTCGCCCGCCGCCAGCTTCACGAAGTCGATGGGCGCTTTCGCGCTCGTGACGAACGTGCCCTGCTGATCGAAGAGAAGCACGACCGCGGACACGCGCTCGACGTTCGTGCCCGCCGGCGGGTTGCGCACCAGGCCGGCCACGGACAGCGTCGCGCCTTCACGCTCGTGCCTCAGGGACAGCAGTTCGAGGGGCGCTGGCGCTGTTCCGGCGCTCTCGGTCGCCTCCGCGCCGCCGCCCATGCGCGCAAGGGCGAACGCGCCGACGACCACGGCGAGCACGGCGGCCGCCGCCGCCAGGCCTCGCTGGCGTCCCGTGCCCTCACGAGCGGGAATGTCGGCACCCAGGAATCCGCCGCGCACAGGAACCTCCGACCGAGCCGCCTCGCGATCGAATGCGTCGAGCGACTCGGGCTGCGAGACCGACGCCGGCTTCCAGGGGCGCGCCGTCGCACCAGCGGGTGTGGGCTCCGGAAGGGGTGCGATGGCAACCGACCGGGGTGCGATCTCCTCGTCCCGCGCCGCGGCTGACAGCGCCGCCACACGCGCCGCCGCCCTGCGCCGCTCCTCCTTCGACACCCGCCAGGACACCACGCCCAGCGCGAGCGCGGCACCGAGCGAAGCCACCGTGATTGCGATCAGGAGTGTGTCCATATGCCCTCTGCCATCCGCACCGTCGACGGACCCCGCCAATCTGCGTCATCTGCGGCCCGTGTGACCCTGCGTCATCTGCGGCCCGTGCACCATCCGCGGCCCATCAGCGTCTCATCTGAGTCGGAACTCCACGTCGACTTCGACCACGACGTCGACCGGCGTGCCCTTCAGCCGTGCCGGCGCGAACCGCCACTGGCGCACCGCCTTGACGGCCTGCTCGTTCAGGTTGAGCCCCAGGCCCTTCAGGATTCGCACGTCGCCGACGGTGCCGTCCCGCCGGACGACGATCTCCAGGACCACCACGCCTTCGAGGTTGGCCCGGCGCGCCGCGTCCGAATATTCCGCCCTCACCTCGCGCAGGAGCCGGGGCGGATCCACACCGCTGCCGGGCCTGTATGGCCCACCGCCGGTGCCCCCGCCTGATCCGTCGCCGATGCCCGATCCATCGCCTTCGCCGAGCCCGGTGCCGCGGCCCGTACCCACACCGCCACCTGTGCCCGGCCCGGCGCTTGGTTCCGGCTGCTCAGCCTTCGCCATCACGCCCTCGCGGTCACGTGCGTCGGCCGGAGCGGTGACCACCGGCGCCATCACGGGTGGCAGTGTCTTCGCTTCGAGCGGGGCGGGCGGCGGCTCGACCACCCGCGGCTTTGCCTCGAGCGGCGGCGGCAGCCGGCGCACGGGAATCGGGCTGTTCACGGTCATGCTGCCTTTGCGCTCGGCCTTCGGCGGCGGCGCCTTCATCTTGAGCCCGCCGCCGCCACCTCCACCGCCCGGACCGGGCGTCGCCACGAACACAAGACGCACGGGCGGGTCCGGGGGCTCGAGCGGCTCGGTGGGCTCGCTGGCCGACGCCAGGCCCAGGCTGGCGATGAACAGGATGCTGGCCGCGACCAGACCATGGAGGCTCGTGGACACGACAAGCGGGACCGTTGCGGGACGCGCGTGGCGTGGCGTCTCGCCGAAGAGTTCCCTGCCGAGCACGCCAGCGGCCGATGGCAGAGCTACGGGCAGCCCGGCTGACAGTGCCCGGACGGCTCGGACGGCTTCGTCGTGCGGCACGTAACGCGCCAGGTCCGGATCGAGTGGGGTGCCTGCCGGCAGCAGGGCCGCGACCGAGCGAATCTCGCCGCGGGCCAGCAGGTGCTCGACCCACGCTTCGGGAACCCTGGCGGCGGCGGCGATGTCCTGGGCGGAGTAGACGTCGGGCTGCATGGCTGGCTCGATGGCCGACATCGCAAAACCCTTGCCGTCCATCAGATGCCTCCTTCCCCACCGGGTCAAGGCGAATCGGGCCCGAATCCGGCTTCTCTCGCCCATTCCTCCGTCCTCAGCCGATACCACCGTCCACTTGCAGCCACAGCCTTGTGTCTGCCCGGGATTTCCTGCTAAATGACGCGCTCATGCCACGAGCCCTGCTTGCCTTTGCCGTCTTCATCGCCGCCGCCCTCCCCGTTGGCACGCAATCCCAGAAGCTGAAAGTGCACATCTCGGTCGACATGGAGGGCATCGCGGGCGTGGTCACCGGCGACCAGATCGGGCCTTCGGGCTTCGAGTACGGGCGGTTTCGCGAGTTCATGACCCGCGAGGCGATGGCGGCCGTGACGGCGGCGAAGGAGGCCGGCGCCACCGAAATCGTCGTCGCCGACTCGCACGGCAACGGCGAGAACCTCCTCATCGAGCAGTTCCCGCCCGACGTCCGCATCGTCCGGTCGTGGCCGCGACGGCTGCAGATGATGGCCGGCATCGATGAGACGTTCGACGCCGCCGTCTTCATCGGTTATCACTCGTCCACGACCAACCCGGCGGGTGTGCGCGCGCACACCTTCTCGAGCGCCACGCTCACCCGCGTGGCCGTGAACGGCATCGACATGACCGAGGGCGCATGGAATGCCGCCATCGCGGGACACTTTGGCGTGCCGGTCGTCATGATCTCCGGCGACGACGCGGCCGTCGCCGAGGTGCGGAAGGTGATCGGCCCCATCGAGGGAGCGGAGACGAAGAAGAGCCTCGGCTTCCACTCCGCGCTGACGCTGACGCCTCGGGCCGCGCTCGACCTGATCGGCCCGGCCGTGAAGGTTGGCCTGGCCCGGCGCGCCGAGCTGAAGCCGTATCGCCCCCAGGGGCCGGTCACCGTGGAGGTGAGCTTCAAGCACTACATGCCGGCCGAGGTGCTGGCCTACCTGCCGATGTTCGAGCGAACCGCTTCGCACACGGTCCGGTTCCGCGCGAAGGACATGGTGGAGGCGTCGTCCGTGATGGAGTTCGTCGGCGAGTACCGGCCGGACCTGACGCCCTGACCCATTGCCGTCATGCAGGCCGCGCCTTCAGCACCCCCAGCTGCATGAGCATGCTCGTGAAGTCGTAGACGCGCCGCTCCCGGATGATGAGCCCGTCGCGCAGCGTGAAGAGGTACGCCATCGTTCGCTCGATCCGGCGGCCAGTGGCCGGCATCCCGAAGACCTCTCCCACGTGCGTGGATTGCACGGTCCAGACGATGACGGCCCGCGCCTGGTCGCGATTGGCGACGATGGTGTCGTCCAGACGGATGGTGGGGCTGGCAAAGGCCTTGAACAGGTCGGTGTAGGACTTCTCGACCTGGGCCCGGCCTTTCATCGTGCCGAAGATGGGGCTGACGACCTCGCAGTCGTCCGCGTAACAGGCGCTGAGCGCCGCGACGTCCTGACGCTCCCATGCATGCACGAACCGGTCGAGGAACGCACGGATCTCGTCGCTCGTCATGGCGGAGCCTCCTGCCTGAGCCGGACCGCCATCTTACCGCGCACTCGGGGCTAGGGGGTGACGGCGGCGCCCTTCAACCCCTCCACGAACCGGACGCCCTCCTTCTCCGCGAGCATCCGCACGGGCTTGAAGCCCGCCGCGGCCAGATCGCTCTCCACCAGGTAGCCTTCGGGGCGCGTGATGTGTCCGCCGAGCAGGCCCTTCACCGACACCCGCTCGACCACCTCGACCCGGCCGCCGTTCCGCAGCATGCGAAGAGCTTCCGCCAGCGCTGCGCGGCGGTCCACATCCGGCAGCCGCGCGAACGTGCCGCGGGTATCGTCCACCACCACCATGTCCACGCTGGCGCTGTCGATGCCGAAGGCGCCGGGGGGCACAACCCGGACGTCGATGAGCGCGCCGACTCCAGCCCCGACCTTCCGCGCGCGTGCCGCGGCCTCCTCGTCGAACGCTACCACCGTGCAGGCTCCGCTCAGGCCCACCTTTGCCGCGAGCCCCCCCAGCAGCGCCTCGTCGTCGCATCCGATCTGCGCGAAGCGCTCGCCCATGCGGACGCCTGTCATCGTGACGTGCAGCGGGTCCATCTGGCGGTGCCGCCGAACGGTCCGCAGGAACTGGCCAATCATGGCCCCATGATAAGATCGTCAGGTTGTGAAGACGCCAATAAACATCGCTCCTGCAGAGGGCAAACTCGGCGTGCTGCTCGTGGGTCTTGGTGCCGTCAGCACCACGACGATCGCGGGCGTGGCCGCCATCCGCAAGGGTCTCGCGCAGCCCATCGGATCGCTCACCCAGATGGGCACCATCCGCCTTGGCAAGCGCACCGACGGCCGGTCGCCGAGGATCAAGGACTTCGTGCCCCTGGCCGGCCTGGACGACATCGTCTTCGGGGGCTGGGACATCTTCGAAGAGGACTGCTACGCTGCGGCCCGCACCGCGGGCGTGCTCGAGCCCGCGCTCCTCGATCAGGTCCGCGGCGAGATGGAAGCCATCAAGCCCATGCCGGCCGTGTTCGACCAGCGCTACGTGAAGCGCCTGAGCGGTCCGAACGTCAAGAAGGGCAGGAACAAGAAGGACCTGGCCGAACAGCTCATTGCCGACATTCGGGCCTTCAAGGAGAAGAACGGCTGCTCACGCCTCGTGATGGTGTGGTGTGGCAGCACGGAGGTCTTCATGACGGAAGGCCCGGTGCACCAGTCGCTCGCCGCCCTCGAAAAGGGGCTGGAGCAGAGCGACGATGCGATCCCTTCGAGCATGGTGTACGCGTACGCTGCGCTCAAGGAGGGCATCCCGTTCGCCAACGCGGCGCCGAATCTCACCGCCGACGTGCCCGCGATGCTGGAGCTGGCCAACCAGACGAAGGCGCCCGTCGCCGGCAACGACATGAAGACGGGGCAGACGCTCATCAAGACGGTCATCGCCCCGGGGTTGAAAGCGCGCCTCCTGGGGGTGCGCGGGTGGTACTCCACCAACATCCTCGGCAACCGTGACGGCGAGGTCCTCGACGACCCCGAGTCGTTCAAGACGAAGGAAGAGAGCAAGAAGTCGGCGCTCGACTATATCTTCCAGCCGCACCTCTACCCCGAGCTCTACAAGGACATCTCGCACGTCGTCCGGATCAACTACTACCCGCCGCGCGGCGACAACAAGGAAGGCTGGGACAACATCGATCTCGTGGGCTGGCTCGGCTACCCGATGCAGCTCAAGATCAACTTCCTGTGCCGCGACTCGATCCTGGCCGCGCCCATCGTCCTCGACTCGGCGTTGTTCCTCGACCTCGCGAAGCGCGCCGGCATGTTCGGCATCCAGGAGTGGCTGTCGTTCTACTTCAAGGCTCCGATGCACGCCAAAGAGGTGTACCCGGAGCACGACCTGTTCATCCAGCTGATGAAGCTGAAGAACACACTCCGCTACATGAAGGGCGAAGAACTGATCACGCACCTCGGGCTGGAGTACTACGACTGAGGTCTTGAGGTCCTGAGGTCTTGGGTTGACCCCCAAGCCCGGGACCGTCCCGACCGGACTTTCCTCCCTCCCGCGATCTGTCCCGGCCGGTGGTCCCTCAGCTTCCGGCTCCCGACTCCCGCTTCCCGACTCCCGTCGAGTATCATCCCCCCCATGCTTCAGCCAGCCCTGCTCGGCGGCGTCGCCATGGGTGTCCTGTCGGCCCTGCCGGTCATCAACCTGGCGAACTGCTGTTGCGCCTGGATCCTGTTTGGCGGCGGGCTCGCCGCCTACCTGATGCAGCAGCAGCGGCCGGATCCCATCACGGTGGGTGACGGCGCGCTGGTCGGGCTCATGGCCGGCGCCATCGGCGCCGTGGTCTGGACCATCGTGGCGATTCCGCTGAACGCGGTCCTCCTGCCGTTCCAGGCGGGGATGCTCGAGCGGGCACTCTCCAGCGACATGCCGCCCGAGGCGCGCGAGTTCCTCGAGGCGCTGAAGAGCGGCCCGGCGATGGGTGTGGCCGCCGTTGTCGGCTTCTTCATCACCCTCTGCGTGTGCAGCGTGTTCGGGATGGTTGGCGGACTGTTCGGGGCGCTCTTCTTCCGCAAGAGCGAGCCGCCTCCGCCGCCCGTGCCACCGCCGGCTCCCGCGTTCACGCCGCCGACCTTCGCGCCGCCTCCGCCCCCGCTGTCGCCGCCCCCACCGCCGGACAGCACGGGGGCCTGAACACTGCGGGCCTCGAGCGCCTGTAGTTCCCGGGCGCCCGGGCCGATAAGTGCAGTGGCATGCACTCCGGCTACGAGTCGTTCTTCGGGCTGTTCGAGCGCCCCTTCAGCCTGACTCCGGACGCCCGGTATCACTTCCGGAGCCGCGCCCATGCCCGCGCTTTGGGCGGGCTCTCGACCGGACTCGCCCGGCGCGCGCCCGTGCTGCTGCTGACCGGCGACCTCGGAACGGGGAAGTCCACGCTCTGCCGGACACTCCTCCGGACGTTCCAGCAGGAATCGCGCGTGGTCTACATCTCCAACGCCCTGCTGTCGCCAGAGGAGCTGTACCGGCGACTGCTGCAGCAGCTGGGGGCGACCAGGCAGGAGGCCGCGGCCACGGACCGCCTGGCCGGGGCCGGACATGATGAACTGAGCCGCTGGCTGGCCGAGTGGCTGCGCACGAGCGGCGGGCCCCGTCCGTTGATTCTCCTGGACGAGGCGCATCTCCTGCCCCCGGTGACGGTGGAGGGCCTGCTCGGGCTTCTCTCCCTCGAGTCGGGCGAGGAGCCCCTGCTGCGCGTGATCCTGTCTTCTCAGCCGCCGACGGTGGGGTCCCCGACTCTGCCACGCGTCCTCGATGATGTGGTGCTCCACCGCGCTCGCCTGACGGCGCTCGAGCGCGACGAGTGCGAGCCGTACATCCAGCATCGCCTGCACGTGGCCGGGGGCGCGCCGATCACCGTCGGCCCCAAGGCCGTGGATGTCGTTCATGCCCTGTCGGGAGGACTGCCCCGTCTCGTCAACGTCCTGTGCGAGCGGGCCCTGCAGGAAGCCGCGGCGATCCGGGTGCGCAGGCTCGAGCCGTCGATGTTCGAGACCGCTGCGGCGTCGCTCGAGCTCCTGCGGCTGCGGTCCAAGCGCTTCCGCTGGTACGGCACCAATCGCGTGGGAACAGGAGTCGCGGTGCCCGCGACGTATCGCTGACCCACCTCGCCCTCCGTGCTACGGTGGGCAGGCCCTGCCCTCGCTCGCCCTCGGAGCTTCAGCGCTCGATAGCCCGCCAGCACCTGTCCGCACCTGTCGGCACCCTTGCCCCCGCACCTTGCACCCCTGCACCCTGCACCCTGCACCCAGCACCTTGCACCTATAATCCCCCCCATGTCCGAGATTGACGCGCTGCTCAGGGAAGACCGCACCTTCGAACCGTCCGCCGACTTTCGCGCCAGGGCTCACGTGAGCGATCCCGGCGTCTACGCCCGGGCCGCGGAGAATCCCGAGGCCTTCTGGGAGGGGTTTGCGCACGAGCTCGAGTGGATCGAGCCGTGGTCGCGCGTGCTCGACTGGGACCCTCCTCACGCGAAGTGGTTCGTCGGCGGGAAACTCAACGTCAGCGCCAACTGCCTGGACCGGCACGTGCGAACCTGGCGCCGCAACAAGGCGGCCTTCATCTGGGAGGGGGAGCCAGGCGACCGCCGCACGCTCACCTACTTCGATCTCTATCGCCAGGTCTGCCAGTTCGCCAACGTCCTGAAGGGCCTCGGTGTCCGGAAGGGCGATCGCGTGGCGCTCTATATGCCGCTCGTGCCCGAGTTGGCCGTCGCCATGCTCGCCTGCGCGAGGATCGGCGCCGTGCACTCGGTTGTGTTCGGCGGCTTCTCGGCCGAGTCGCTGCGCGACCGGATCAACGATGCGCAGGCTCGATTGCTGGTGACCGCCGACGGCGGCTATCGACGCGGCGGCATCATCCCGCTCAAGCAGATGGCGGACGAAGCCCTGGTGGAGACGCCGAGCATCGAGCACGTCGTCGTCGTGCGCCGGGGCTACTCCGATATCCCCGTGCACATGAAGGAAGGGCGCGATCGCTGGTACCACGAGCTGATGGACGGCGCACCCTTCGAGTGCCCGCCCGAGCCGATGGACTCGGAGGACATGCTCTACATCCTCTACACCTCGGGCACGACCGGCAAGCCCAAGGGCATCGTCCACACGACGGCCGGGTACCTGCTCGGCTGCTACGCCACCACGAAGTGGGTCTTCGACATCAAGGACGACGACGTGTACTGGTGCTCGGCCGACATCGGCTGGGTGACGGGCCACAGCTATGTCGTCTACGGTCCGCTCGCCAACGGCGCCACGGTCGTGATGTACGAGGGCGCGCCCGACTGGCCGCAGAAGGATCGGTTCTGGGAAATCATCGAGCGTTACGGCGTCACCATCTTCTATACGGCGCCCACCGCCATTCGCGCGTTCATGCGCTGGGGCACGGACTGGCCGGCGCGGCGCGACATGTCCACCCTCAGGCTGCTCGGCTCGGTAGGCGAGCCGATCAACCCCGAGGCCTGGGTCTGGTATCACCTTCACATCGGCCGCGAGCGCTGCCCCATCGTCGACACGTGGTGGCAGACGGAAACCGGGTCCATCCTCATCACGCCTCTGCCCGGCATCACGCGCACCAAGCCCGGTTCGGCCACGCAGCCCTTCCCGGGGATCAGTGCGAAGGTGCTCAACCACGCGGGTGAGGAAGTGCCCGTGGGGGGCGGCCTCCTCGCGCTCACGAAGCCGTGGCCCTCCATGCTCCGCGGCATCTATGGCGATCCGGATCGCTACGTCCAGCAGTACTGGAGCCGCTGGTCGAAGGACATCTACTTCACCGGCGATGGCGCGAAGCTCGACGAGGATGGCTACTACTGGCTGCTCGGCCGCGTGGACGACGTGCTGAACGTCGCCGGCCACCGCATCGGGACGATGGAAGTCGAGAGCGCGCTGGTGGACCATCCGAAGGTCGCGGAGTCCGCCGTGGTCGGCCGGCCCCACCAGATCAAGGGCCACGCGCTCTGCGCCTTCGTCACCGTGAAGGAAGGCGTGCACCATTCGGAGGCCCTGGCAGACGAGCTCAAGAGCCACGTGGCGCACAAGATCGGCGCCATCGCCCGGCCCGACGACATCATCTTCGCCGCCGACCTGCCGAAGACCCGATCGGGGAAGATCATGCGGCGGCTGCTGCGCGACATCGCGGAAGGGAAGACCCTGGGCGACACCACGACGCTGGCCGACCCGTCCGTCGTCGCGCGCCTGAGGGAGCAGTACCAGGAGGAGGCGTAGGCTTTTCGTCGGGAGTCGGGAGTCGGGAGTCGAGAACCGCAGAACCCGAGAACCCCAGAACCTCCGAACCCAGGAACCGGAACCCCGTCCTTCCTCGTGACGTCCATGTAGACTGACCCTATGGCTCTCATCGAGACGCGCGACCTCTGGAAGACCTACGTGATGGGCGAGGAGCAGATCCACGCCCTGCGGGGCGTCTCCATCGCCATCGACAAAGGCGAGTACGTCGCCATCATGGGCCCTTCGGGGTCGGGAAAGTCCACGCTGATGAACCTCATCGGCTGCCTCGACACCCCGTCGAAGGGCACCTATCTCCTCAACGGCAACGAAGTGAGCCAGATGAACGACAACGAGCTGGCGCGCATCCGGAACGAGGAGATCGGGTTCGTCTTCCAGACGTTCAACCTCCTGCCGCGCGCCACGGCGCTTCACAACGTGGAGCTGCCGCTCGTCTACGCGGGGGTGTCGAAGAAGGACCGCCTCGAGCGGGCGAAGGCCGCGCTCGAGCGTGTGGAGCTCACGCAGCGTATGAACCACCGGCCCAACGAGCTGTCGGGCGGCCAGCGCCAGCGCGTGGCCATCGCGCGCGCTCTGGTGAACAACCCGTCAATCCTGCTCGCCGACGAGCCCACAGGCAACCTCGACTCGAAAACCGGCGTGGAGATCATGGCGCTCTTCGCCCGGCTGCACGAGGCTGGCAACACCATCATCCTCGTGACCCACGAAGCCGACATCGCGGCCTACGCCCATCGCGTCATCTCCATTCGCGACGGCCAGGTGGAGAAGGACTACCGGCAGACCCCGCACGGCCCCGCGCACGCGGCGCCGGCTCCTGCGCCGGCCCAGGCGTAGGGTTGAACCAAGAACCCCGAACCCGAGAGCCCGAGAACCCGAGAACCCCCAGAACCTGAGAACCTGAGAACCCGAGAACCCGAGAACCTAGATTGCCACCCAGTGTCCCGCGGCGACCTCGCGGAGCGGCGCTTCACGGTCCACAGCGGCCGGGTCCAGCTCGATGCGCCCGCGTGGGGCGTCCGGATCGGTCACCGGCACGGAGGATAGCAGCGCCCTGGTGTAGGGGTGGCGGGCGGCGCCGAAGATCTGTGCCGTCTCCCCCATTTCCACGATCTTCCCGAGGTACATCACCGCCACGCGGTTCGAGATGTGCCTGACCAGCCGCAGGTCGTGTGCCACGAACAGGTAGGTGAGCTTCAGTTGCTGCTGGAGGTCCATGAGCAGGTTGATGACCTGCGCCTGGATGGACACATCCAGCGCCGACACGGGCTCGTCCGCGATGATGAACGACGGGTTGAGCGCGAGCGCCCGCGCGAGTCCGATGCGCTGCCGCTGGCCGCCGCTGAACTCGTGGGGATACCGATCCAGGTGCGCGGGATCCAACCCCACGAGCCGGAAGAGCTCGGCCACGCGCTCGCGGCGCTCGCTCGTCGATCCCATCCGGTGGATGACGAGCGGTTCCTCTACGATCGTGAACGCGCGCATCCGCGGGTTCAGCGAGGAGAAGGGATCCTGGAAGACCATCTGCATCTCGCGGCGGGCCGCGCGCAGCCGGGCGCCCGGGAACTTCAACACGTCTTCGCCCCGGAACCGGACCTCGCCTGAGGTGGGCTCCACGAGCCGCAGCATGCACCGGCCCGTCGTGCTCTTCCCGCTGCCCGACTCGCCCACGAGTGCGAAGGTCTCGCCCTCTTCGATGTGAAAGCTCACATCGTCCACCGCGCGGATCACGGACCTGGGGCGGAACGGGCCGCCGCCCCGCGTGAAGTGCTTCACCAGGTGGCGGACTTCGACGAGGGGGGGCATCAGCTGCGTACCTCGGCGGGAGCCGGCCGTCGGGAGTCGGGAGTCGGGTGCAGATAACACCGCACCGTGTGCTCCGGGCCTATTGCCGTGGCGTCGGGGAACGCCGACGTGCATACCGGCATGCGCTCGCCGCAGCGCGGGGCGAACGAGCAGCCCGGCGGCAGGGACGCGAGGTTGGGCACCGTCCCCTCGATGGCATGGAGCCTCGATCCGGCCGCGCCCCCCGGGATCGACGCCAGCAGCCCGCGGGTGTACGGATGAGCAGGCTCCTTGAAGATGTCGCGCACCGACCCCTGCTCGACAATGCGGCCGGCGTACATGATGGCGACGCGATCGGCGGTCTCGGCCACGACCCCGAGGTCGTGCGTGATGAGCAGCAGGCTGATCCCGAATTCGCGCTTCATGTCCCTCAGCAACTCGAGGATCTGCGCCTGCACCGTCACGTCCAGTGCCGTGGTCGGCTCGTCGGCGATCACCAGCGGCGGTCGGCAGGCGAGCGCGATGGCCATCATGACCCGCTGGCGCATGCCTCCCGAGAGCTGGTGCGGGTAGTCGTCCACCCGGCGCTCGGCATCGGTGATCCGGACCGCGCGGAGCAGGTCGATGGCGCGCGCGCGCGCCTCGGTGCGCGTGGCCAGCCCGTGTACGCGCAGAGCCTCCGCGATGTGATCGCCGACGCGCATCACCGGGTTCAGTGCCGCCATGGGCTCCTGGAAGACGAAGCCGATGCCGGCGCCGCGGACCTGGCGCATGTCGTCCCCGGGCAGCGAGATGAGGTCGCGCCCCTGGAACAGCACCCGGCCCGCCAGCACCCTCCCTGGCGGCTGCACCAGCCGGATGATGGAGAAGGCCGTCACCGACTTGCCGCTGCCGGATTCGCCCACGAGACCCAGGGTCTCGCCACGGCGGATCTCGAACGACACGCCGTTGACGGCCGTGAGCCTGCCCGCCGACGTCTCGAAGGCGGTGGTCAACCCCTCGACAGCGAGCAGGGCGTCAGACATCCAGGCCCGTTTCGCGGTGCTCGCCGAAGACGCGGCGCAGCGTGTCGGCGACCTCGCCCACGGTGGCGCTGGCCTCGACTGCTGCAATGATCGCCGGGACGAGGTTGTCGCGCCCGCGGGCGGCGGAGTCGACGGCCGCGAGCGCCGCCTGGCAGGCTGCCTGGTCTCGCGATCGCCGTACCTCGCGCACGCGTTCCACCTGCTGGCGCTCGATCTCCGGGTCCAGCTGGAACACTTCCACGCGCGAAGGTTCGTCGGACTGGTAACGGTTCACGCCCACCACGACCGCCTCGCCGGCATCGACCGCCACCTGGGCCTTGTACGCCGATTCCTGGACCTGCCGCTGGATGTAGCCGGCCTCGATTGCCGCGAGTGTGCCGCCCAGCGCGTCGATGCGGTCCAGCAGCTCGCGTGCGGCGTGCTCGATCTCGTTCGTCCGCCGCTCCACCTCGTACGATCCCGCGAGTGGATCGACCGTGTTGGTCACGCCGGTCTCCATGGCGATGATCTGCTGCGTGCGCAGCGCAATCCGCGCCGCTTCCTCGGTCGGCAGCGCCAGCGCCTCGTCACGCCCGTTGGTGTGCAGCGACTGCGTGCCGCCAAGGACGGCCGCCATCGCCTGGACGGCCACGCGGACGATGTTGTTGTCGGGCTGCTGGGCAGCGAGGGTGGAGCCCGCCGTCTGCGTGTGGAACCGCAGCTGCTGCGCGCGCGGGCTCGTGGCGCCGAAGCGGTCGCGCATCAGGCGCGCCCACAGCCGGCGGGCCGCGCGGAACTTCGCCACTTCGTCCAGGAAATCGTTGTGCGCGTTGAAGAAGAACGACAGGCGCTGCCCGAGGGCGTTCACGTCGAGCCCAGCGTCCACAGCGGCCTGCACGTAGGCGATGGCATTGGCGAAGGTGAAGGCCACCTCCTGGACCGCCGTCGAGCCCGCCTCGCGGATGTGGTACCCGCTGATCGAGATCGTGTTCCACTGCGGCACCTCGCGCTCGCAGAACGCGAAGATGTCGGTGACGATGCGGAGCGAGTGGGCGGGAGGGTAGATATAGGTTCCGCGCGCCACGTACTCCTTGAGGATGTCGTTCTGGACCGTCCCCGAGAGCTGCTTCGGGGCCACGCCCTGGCGCCGGCCCACGGCAATGTAGAGCGCCAGCAGGATGATGGCCGTGGCGTTGATGGTCATCGACGTGGAGACCCGATCGAGCGGGATGCCGTCGAACAGCAGCGCCATGTCCTCGACCGAGTCGATGGCGACGCCCACGCGGCCGACCTCTCCGGCCGCGAGCGGCGCGTCGGAGTCGTAGCCAATCTGGGTGGGCAGGTCGAAGGCGACGCTGAGGCCGCTCACCCCCTGGGAGAGCAGGTAGCGGTAGCGCTGATTCGATTCTGCGGCGGTGCCGAAGCCGGCATACTGGCGCATCGTCCACAGGCGACCCCGATACATCGTGGGCTGGATGCCGCGGGTGAAGGGGAAGGTTCCCGGGAAGCCCAGGTCACGCTCGGGGTCGAATCCCCCGAGGTCGGAAGGCAAGGCATAGTGGCGGGGGCCCGGAGCGGAAGACATGGCCGGCATTCTACCGCCCGTCGTCCAAGTCGCACAGCGGACACAACTTATTGTGCTTTCCTCCTTGACACCTACTAGTGCCGTCCCTAGAATGAACCCCGAATCCCCAACATCGTCCCGCCCATGACGACTTTGCGCCGACGCCAACCCCCCGCCCGGTGGGGAGCTGTCAGCAACCGCCTCCGGAGCCCAGCCGGTTGGCACGAGGGTGAGGAGGGGCCGTCCCATGGATGACGTGGTCAACCGGTTTGCCCGTGAGCTGGCCGATGCCATTGCGGCCGCCGTGTCGAACAGTGCCGAGGTGGAGGCCTGCCGCGAGCGGGCGCGGGCGGCGGGCTACGAGATGAAGGTGAACCTCGAGGCCGTGGTCGGCTTCGTGAACCGCTCCCAGGCGCCGGATTCGCCCGGGGTGCCCGCCAGGGTGGGTGCCGTGGCCCGCACCGTCTCGGCCCGCAAGCCCTACGAGATGACCGTCAGCGACCGCCGCTTCCTGCGCTCGCTGCGGATTGCGGCCGAAGAGGCCAGGGTCGAAGAGGCCAATTAGCCTGGAGCGCCGGGACTCGAGGCCCGGCGTGCCCATTCGAGGGGGCTGAGGCCCCGTTGCTCCCCCTTCTGGCGGCCTACCTTCCGGAGGCCTGGCTCGCCACTGCGGCTGCGGCCTTCTTCGCGGCCTCCGGATCGCCCAGGTAGTAGTTCCGGATCGGTTTCAGCGACGCATCCAGTTCGTACACGAGCGGGATCCCAGTCGGGATGTTGAGCTCGACGATGTCCTGGTCGGAAATGTTGTCGAGGTACTTCACGAGGGCGCGCAGCGAGTTGCCGTGCGCAGCAATCAGGACGCGTTGGCCACTGGCGATGGCAGGGGCGATGGCGTCGTGCCAGTAGGGCAGGAACCGCGCCACGGTATCCTTCAGGGACTCGGTCAGCGGCAGTTCCGCGGGTGACAGGGAGGCATACCGCCGGTCGCGCGACGGGTGCCGCTCGTCGTCGGGCGTGAGCGGGGGCGGGGCGATGTCGTAGGCACGTCGCCAGATCTTCACCTGAGCCTCACCGTGTTTCTGGGCCGTCTCGGCCTTGTTCAGCCCCTGGAGCGCCCCGTAGTGCCGCTCGTTCAGGCGCCAGCTGCGCTGCACCGGTATCCACAGCTCGCCGAGCTCGTCGAGCGCAATCCAGCACGTGCGGATGGCCCGCGTCAGCACGCTGGTGAACGCCAGGTCGAACGAGAAGCCCTCCTGCTTGAGCAGCTGTCCCGCGGCCACTGCCTCCTCGCGGCCTTTCTCGCTCAGGTCGACATCGGTCCAGCCGGTGAATCGGTTCTCCTTGTTCCAGGTGGATTCGCCGTGGCGGAGTAGAACAACTCTGTGCATGGTGCCCCTCGTCACTGTCACGGGAACACGAAGGACACGAAGGTCGCGATGAAGACCACGAAGAACGTTCGCATCCCACCCGTGATGACTTCGTGCGTCCTTCGTGTTCTTCGTGCCTTCGTGTTCCCGGTCATGTCAACTGCTTGATGGCGGCGCGGCCGGCGTATTTGGCGGCGGCGCCCAGCTCTTCTTCGATGCGCAGCAGCTGGTTGTACTTCGCCACCCGGTCGCTGCGCGAGGCCGAGCCCGTCTTGATCTGTCCCGCGGCGGTGCCGACGGCGAGGTCGGCGATGGTGGAGTCCTCCGTCTCTCCGGAGCGGTGCGAGATGACGCTGCGGTACCCGGCGGCGCTGGCCATGGCGATGGCATCGAGTGTCTCGGTGACGGTACCGATCTGGTTGAGCTTCACCAGCAGCGCGTTGGCCACGCCCTCGTCGATGCCCTTGCGCAGGATGGATGGATTGGTCACGAACACGTCGTCGCCAACCAGCTGGACCTTCGAGCCGATCTCGTTCGTCAGCATCGCCCAGCCGCGCCAATCCTGCTCGGCGCACCCGTCCTCGATGGAGATGATGGGGTACTGGCGGCACCACTCCGCGTAGAGGGCGACCATGCCCTCGGAATCGCGGGCCGGCTCGCCCGACTTGTGGAACTCGTACCTGCCATCGCCGGACCAGAACTCGCTCGACGCGACGTCGAGCGCGATGAACACGTTCTCGCCGGCCTTGCCGCCAGCCGTGCCGATGGCCTCCAGCACCACCTCGACGGCCTCGCGGTTCGACCTCAGGTTCGGCGCGAAGCCGCCCTCGTCGCCGACGCCGGTGGAGAGCCCGCGGCCTTTCAGGATCGAGCGCAGGGCATGGAAGATCTCGGCGCCAGCCCGCAGCCCTTCGCGGAAGGACGGGAACCCGACGGGCATGACCATGAACTCCTGGAAGTCCACGTTCGAGTCCGCGTGCGCGCCGCCGTTGAGGATGTTCATCATCGGGACGGGCAGCGTGAAGCCGCCGCGGTTGCCCGCCAGTTCCGCAATGTGTGCGTAGAGGGGCCGGCCCGCGGACGCAGCCTCGGCCTTGAGCGCCGCCATCGAGACCCCGAGGATGGCATTGGCGCCCAGACGGGCCTTTGCCGGGGTGCCATCGAGCGCGATCATGGCCTCGTCCAGCGCGCGGAGCGAGTCGAACGATCGGCCGATCACCGCGCCAGCGATCTCGCCGTTGACGTGCGACACCGCCTTCGTGACGCCCTTGCCGAGATAGCGGCCCTTGTCGCCGTCCCTGAGTTCCAGGGCCTCGCGCTCGCCGGTCGAGGCCCCGGACGGCACGCCCGCGCGCCCCCGCGCCCCGCCTTCGAGCACCACGTCCACTTCGACCGTCGGGTTCCCCCGCGAGTCCAGCACCTCTCGCCCACGCACCTCGGTAATCGTCACATCGCTCTCCTGGTCAGCAGCCCTGTCACGGGAACACGAAGGACACGACGAGCGCGGAGCGAGCCACGACGCGGGACGACTCTGCTCTGAGCCAGCGGCCGTCCAGAGAACCAATGGTGCGCCTCTGCGCCTTCGAGCTTCAAACCCTTGCGTCGTGTCCTTCGCGTCCTTCGTGTTGCCGTGACGCGTCTATCCACGGCGATCCGCCTCGGCCTCGAGCCTCAGCGCCTCGTCGTCGATCGGTCCGATGAGCGGCTCCTCGCCTGCGGCCACCACGACGACGCCGCCCTCGCTCACGGTGTGCCGGCGGCGATCCTCGTCGGGATCGTATCCAATCCGCGCGCCGCGCGGAATGTGCACGTCGCGATCGATGATCGCCCGCCGGATCTGCGCGTGGCGTCCGACGCGCACGCCCGGCATGAGGATCGACTGGTCGATCGTGCAGAAGCTGTGCACGCGCACGTTGGGGCACAGGATGCTGCCGTGGATGCGGCTGCCCGAGACGATGCAGCCCTGCGAGATGAGCGAGTCCTGCGCTTCGCCCCGGCGCCAGTCCTCGGCGAAGACGAACTTCGCCGGCGGCGCCTGGGGCATGTAGGTGCGGAGCAGCCATTCGGGGTCGTACAGGTTGAACTCGGGGTTCACCTGGCAGAGGTCCATGTTCGCCTCGAAGTAGGCGTCCAGCGTGCCGATGTCGCGCCAGTACTTCGCCGCCTTCTTGTTCTCGTCGTAGAACGGGTAGGCGTACATCCGCCCGCCCGGGATGAGCGAGGGGATGATGTTCTTGCCGAAATCGTGCTGGCTTGCCGGGTCGGCCGCGTCGGTCTCCAGGGCGCGCACGAGCACCTCGCTGTTGAACACGTAGATGCCCATCGACGCCAGGGCCATGTGCGGCTGACCGGGCATGGCCGGGGGCTGGGCGGGCTTCTCCGCGAAGCCGGTGACCCGATCGGTGTCGTCCACCGCGACGATGCCGAAGCGCCGGCCGTCCTCGATGGGCACCTCGATGGCGGCCAGGGTGACGGTGGCGTCCTTCTCCTGGTGGAACCGCAGCATCTTGAGGTAGTCCATCTTGTAGACGTGATCGCCTGCCAGGACCACCACGTACCGGGGCTCCTCGCGCACGATGGAGTAGAGGTTCTGGTAGACGGCGTCCGCCGTTCCCTGGTACCACTGCTCGCCGACGCGCTTCTGCGGGGGCAGGATCTCGATGAACTCACCGAGCTCCTCGGACACGATGCTCCAGCCCTGCCGGACGTGGCGGTTGAGGGAGAGCGATTTGTACTGCGTGGCGATGAAGACGCGCCGCAGTCCCGAGTTGATGCAGTTGCTCAGGACGAAGTCGATGATGCGGTATGGGCCGCCGAAGTACACGGCGGGCTTGGCCCGATCGCGTGTCAGGGGCGCGAGGCGCTCGCCCACCCCTCCGGCCAGCACGATGACGAGCACGTCGTCGGGCTTCATGCGTCACTGATTATAGGCGGGCAGAATGCCCTACGGACGGGCCGGACCCGGCCGACCCTCCATGTCGCCGAGCCCGGCCACTGAGACCCCGTCCGGCGATTGACTTCCCTCTGGCGCGGCTTCTATGATGGGTAATTCGCGGGTACGTGGGGAATACGTGCGTTGAGGAGATCTTGAGAATGGCCATTCGTCGTGTTGTTGCACTCGCCGTCGCCGTTGTGTTCTCCGGCACTTTCGCGCTGGCGCAGTCGGCCAAGCCCGACACCAAGAAGCGCAGCAAGGAAGAGCAGCGGGAGATCGAGCAGGTCGTGAAGCTCGTGGACGGCGTCATGGCCGGACAGCCCGGGCCGACCGACATCGAGATGACGATGACACCCTACTTCCTGAAGTCGCAGGAGGCGCGCACGTTCGTGCCGTTCGTCCTCGACGTGAAGGGGGCGCCCGCCGCCGACGTGGCCATGTACATCCGCGTGGTCAATCCCGCCCAGACGCCCGACCCCAAGGACAAGAAGAAGCCGGAATATCCGTGGGACGACATCCACTTCGTCCCGGCGGCTCAGGTTTCCAGCGGCAAGTTGCACCGCGTCTTCATGGCCACGCCCGGCACCTACGACGTCTACGTCGCGATGAAGGAGCGGCTGCCCGAGAAGGCGCCGCGCGGCCAGGTCGCCAAGATGGGCCTGCTCAAGCAGCAGGTCGTGGTCCCCGACTTCCAGAACGGCGAGATCAGTACGAGCTCGGTCCTGGTCACCGACAAGGTGAACATGCTGAGCGCGCCGCTGAGCCCCGAGGAGTCGCGCGAGCGGCCCTTCGTCTTCGGCGCCCAGGAGCTGATGCCCGCCGCCGACATGGAGTTCGCCAAGAGCGAGGAGCTCTCCATCTTCTTCCAGGTCTACAACGCGGGCCTCGACCCGGCCGGGAAGCCGAACATCGTGATGGAGTACGAGTTCCACAAGAAGGAAGGCGACGCGGAGAAGTTCTTCAACAAGACGAACCCGCAGACCATCAACGCCTCGAACCTGCCGCCGCAGTTCGACCCCGCCAAGTTCCCGGTGCCCGGTGGCATCACGGTGCCGCTGGCGAGCTTCGGCGAGGGGGACTATCGCCTGGCCGTGAAGATCAGCGACAAGGTCTCGGGCAAGGTCTTGACGCGCGACGTGAACTTCACGGTGAAAGCGTCGTAAACTGTCGGTAGTTACCGGACCGCCCCCGACAGCGCCCGGGGGCGGTTTCCACAACCTATGGGCATCCCTGGTCGTCTGACCATCCCGGCGTTGGCCTTCTGCCTCCTGGCAGCTGGTTCGGGTTCCGCCTTCGCCCAGGCCCCTGTCCGCCACCTCTCGCCCGTCACCGAGCTCGCCGCCACCTCGCTGGGCCAGATCATCGGCCAGGTGGCCGACGATGCGGGCAATCCCCTCGACGGCGTGGTCGTCTCGGCCCTCGGCTCGACCACTGCCTTCGCTGTCTCCGACCGGCTGGGACAGTTCTCGCTTCGGCAGCTTCCGCCGGGGCCCTACCTCCTGCGGGCCCACCGTCAGGGCTACCTGAGCGTTCGAGGCACCATTGTCGAGGTGCGACCCGCTGGCCGGACGCCCTCCTCGTTCACCCTTCGGCGCGAAGGCGAGCCGTCGGTGCCCCGTGTTGCCGAGGCAGGGATGGGGGCCACCGCCATCGGCGCCGCACCCGCCGACCCGGCCGACGAGCGAAGCGAAACCGATCTCGCGTGGCGACTCCGCCGGTTGAAGCGCAGCGTCCTGCGGGACACCACGGCCATGGCCGGCGGTCTGCCCGCCGACGACTCATCGTTCGCCGACCCGTTCGAGTTCCTCGGCCGGGCATTCGAAACCTCGGCACGGGCGGCCGGTGCCCTCTTCGCCGACATGTCGCTCGACGGACAGGTGGATCTGCTGACGACCGGTGCCTTCGACAGCCCGGCAGAACTGCTGCAGATGGACCGCACCCGCAGCGTAGCCTTCTTCTCCGTCGGATCGAACGTCGGGGACCACGGCGACTGGGCCGTGCGTGCCGCCATGAACCAGGGCGACCTGGACTCCTGGATCGTTGCCGGCAGCTACCAGGCCCGGGCTGGCTCGCCACATCGCTACCAGGCGGGCATGTCCTACAGCCTGCAGCGCTACTGGGGCGGGAACGCCGCGGCACTGGCGGCGGTACCCGACACCGCGCGCAATGTGGGCTCGGTCTTCGCCTTCGACGAATGGACCATCACGCCCGGCCTGAGCGTGGGTGTCGGCGCCACCTACGCACATTACGACTACCTGGTGGAGCCTTCGCTCTTCAGCCCACGCGTGACGGCCAGCTACGCGTTGAACGCCGCGTGGCGCGTGCGCGGCCTGGCGTCCCGGCAGCTCTCGGCCCCCGGTGCACAGGAGTTCCTGCCGCCAACGCGCGCCTCCTGGTTGCCGCCGCAACGCACCTTCTCGCCCCTCTCGCGGGAAGGCTTCCGGACCCAGGGGTTGGAACACTACGAGGTCGGTCTCGAGCGCAGCTGGAACGGCGCCACCCTCGGGGTGCGCGCCTTCCACCAGAACGTGGATGACCAGGCGATCACCATGTTCGGGCTTCGGAGCCCGGACGGCCCGCCGGAAGCCATCGGGCATTACCGCGTTGGCACGGTGGGCGATGCCAGCATTCGTGGAGTCGGTGTGACCGTCATGCACGCCCTTGCACCGCACGTGCGGGGGGCCGTGGGGTACTCACTCGCGAGCGCTCTCTGGACGGACGGGCCGCCTCCGGCCGACCTCGCCCGTCTGGCGCACCTCGTTCCGGGGGCGGTGCACGGGGCCGAGCGCGAGCGTGTTCACGACCTGACGACCTCCGTCGAAACCGAGGTTCCGCAGACGGCCACCCGCATGGTGCTGTTCTACAGGGTCAGCAACGCCTTCATCCGGCCGGACGACCCGGAGCACCCGCGGGGGCTGGACGGCCGTTTCGAGCTGCAGGTGAACCAGGCGCTTCCCTTCATGAACTTCTTGCGGTCCGAATGGGAGATGCTGCTCGCGGTCCGGAACATGTTCCACGAGGCCATGGCCGGAGCCTCGACCTACGACGAAATCCTGGTCGTCCGTCCGCCGAAGCGCATCGTCGGTGGCCTGACCGTTCGCTTCTAGTCGCCCCTCCCGCGTCCGTGGGTTTGGATCGTCCGGACGAAGATTTGAATATTGTCTGGCCGTCCGGGGGATTTTTGTCACAAACTGTATTCTTATCAATGAGTTAGGGCATGTAGAGGCCCTGTTACAGTGGAATACGGTTTGCTCCCAGTTGGTCCGGAAGACCCTGTCTTGAACTCCGAGACCAGGCTCTCGTACGAGCCGCCACGACCCTCCGGCTCCGGTCGATCTCAGGATTGGCATCGGACCGCCCTGCCCGTTGTGGTGACGGTCTGCCTGCTCGTCTTCGGCCTGGCCAACGTGGCGTCGCGCGCCACCTCCGTGGATGTCGAGGACGGCGTGCTCTGGGTCCAGCGCTCGGCAGGTGTGGTGGCGGCCGAGGTTGCGGTCCCGTCCGCCGCAGAACGCGCCGGGGTGAGACCCGGCGACATCCTGCTGGCCATCGACGGCCAACCAGTGGAAGGCCGCGCGGACGTGTTCGCGGTGCAGCAGCGGGCCAGGGCCGGTGAGCGGCACGTCTACACGTTGCTGAGACTGGGGTCGCGCGAGGTCGCACAGGTCCAGCTGGCGCCCCTCCCCAACGGCGCGGGGCTGCTGTACTACCTGCTGGCGGCCGTGGGCATCTTCACCCTGCTCGTTGGCGCAGCGGTGCGAACCCGCCGGCCCAACGATCAGGCAACGCTTCACTTCTTCTGGCTGTCGGTCGCCTTCTTCGGGGTGATGGCGTTCTCGTTCAGCGGCCGACTCGACAGGGTCGACTGGGCGTTCTACTGGGCTGACGTGGTGGCGCTGCTGCTGCTGCCGCCACTGTTCCTGCATTTCGCCCTGGTCTTCCCCGAACGTCCGCACCACGCGGGTTACGCCGCGCTCCTCGAACGATGGCTTCCGGCGGTGTACCTCCCGGCTGCGGTTCTCGGCCTCACGCGCGTCGTGGCCCTCATGCGGGCCGCCATCGAACCCGACTACTTCGTCCGGCTCGTCGCTCTGCTCGACCGTCTCGAGTTGCTCTACCTCGCCGTGTTCCTGACCTCCGGGCTGGCGGTCCTGGTGCGGGCGCTGTCCCGGGCACGTTCGGTCACGGTGAAGCGCCAGCTGCGCTGGATCGTCTGGGGGACGGCGCTCGGGGCCCTGCCGTTCGCGTTGGGCTACGCGGTGCCGTTCGCCTTCGGCGTGGATCCGTCCATCCCGATGGAGTTCTCCGCCGTGCCGCTCGGGTTCATCCCGCTGGCCTTCGCGTCGGCCATCGTGCGCTACCGCCTGATGGACGTCGAGATCATCCTGAAGCGCCTGCTGGTCTACACGTCGGCGGTCGCGGCGAGCGTCGTCATCTTCGTGCTCATCCTGCGCACCTCGGGCGGGTCGTTCATCCAGAGCGAAACCGACCAGCGGTGGGTCATCGCCTTCCTGGCTACGGTCATCGTGATCCTGCTGGCTCGCCCGGTGAAGGACGGCCTGCAGAGGGCCATCGACCGGGTGTTCTACCGGGATCGCTACGACTACCGCCGCGCGCTGGTGGAGTTCGCCCGCGACCTCAACACCGACCTCGTGCTCGACCGCCTGGCCGAGCGGCTGGTCACGCGCGTGCGCGAGACGATTGAAGTGGACGCGATGGCGTTCATGCTGGCGAACGACCGGGGCGACTTCGAGGCGCTGCACGTCGATGGGCTCGAGACCGGAGTGCCGCGGCTGGAGGCCTCGTCGGGCATCGGCGGCCGGGTGGCGGCGGGTCACACCGTGCGGCTGGACGACCCCATGGCCGCGACGCGCTTCACCGTGGAGGAGATCGAGTTCTGGCGCGACGCCGGCATCTACTACTTCGTGCCGTGCGTCTCACAGGGGAGCACCGTCGCGGTGCTGGTGCTGGGCCGGCGCGAGAGCGGCGAGCCGTTGACGAGCGAGGATCTCGGCCTGGTGACGGCGGTGGCCGGGCAGGCGGCCGTGGCCATCGAGAACGGCCGGCTCTACCGGCAGCTGCACCTGAAGGCCTCGGAGCTGGACCGGCTGCGGAGCTTCAACGAGAACATCCTGGAATCGCTCGATGACGGCCTGCTCGTGCTCGGGCTCGACGACCGGGTCGTCCGGTGGAACCAGGCGCTGGAACGCCTCTACGGCCCGACGCGCCGGGAGGCCATGGGCCAGCCGCTGGATCGCCTGTTCGACGCGGACGTCGTGGAGGTGCTGCGATCGCAGCGGCGCGACCACCCGCAGGGGGCGGCGGCATTTCGCGTGCCGCTGTCGGGCCGCGACCGCCGCGAGGGCGCGAAGCTCCTGGTGAACATCACCACGGTGCCGCTGCAGGCCCTGGGCGCCGGCGCACCCGCGTCCGGGACCATCGTGATCTTCGAGGACGTCACGGAGCGGATGCAGCTGGAGGAGCAGCTGCGCATCTCCGAGAAGATGGCGTCGCTGGGCGTGCTGGCCGCGGGCGTGGCGCACGAGGTGAACACACCGCTCACGGGCATCTCGAGCTACACGCAGATGCTGCTGGAGGGGTCCGACCCCCAGGACCCGCGCACGGCGGTGCTCGAGAAGATCGAGAAGCAGACGTTCCGGGCCGCGCGCATCGTCAACGGGCTGCTGCACCTCTCGCGGACGGGCACGGGCGACGCGTCGGAGCGCACCATCGTGGACGTGAATGCCGTGGTCTGCGACGTGCTGTCGCTGCTTGAGCACCAGTTCGAGAAGGGCCGCGTCAAGATCCGGCGCGAGCTGTCGCCCGGCGCGGTAGCGGTCGTGGGCTTCGAGTTCAAGCTGCAGCAGGTGTTCCTCAACCTGTTCCTGAACGCCCGCGATGCGATGCCGAGTGGCGGCTGGCTGACCATCTCCACCCGCTGCGAGGGCGACGACGCCGTGGCCGAGGTGTCGGACACCGGCGCCGGCATCGCGCCCGAGCACCTGGATCGCATCTACGATCCGTTCTTCACCACCAAGCCCATCGGCCAGGGCACGGGCCTCGGGCTGTCCATCACGTACGGCATCGTGCGCGAGCACGACGCCTCGATCCAGTGCCACAGCGTCCCTGGGCAGGGGACGCGGTTCACGCTGCGCTTCAAGCTGGCGCAGCCCGGAGCGCAGCTCGCGGCGATGTAGAGGCGCGCCACGAGGTGCCGGAGCAGTTCTATGCGGCGTAACGGTTCGGTTCTCGTCATCGACGACGAAGAGATCATGCGGGAGATCCTGCAGGCCCTCCTGGAACGGGAGGGGTACGCCGTCCGCATGGCCTCGTCGGGGCAGGAGGGACTGGAGCTCGCCCGCGCGCTGCCCTTCGATGCCGTGATCGTGGACGTGATGATGCCGGGCATCGACGGGCTGCAGGTCCTCGAGGAGCTCAAGAAGCAGGACGACGCGCTGCCCGTGCTCATGATCACGGCGTACGCGTCGATGGACACGGCCATCCGCGCGATGAAACTGGGCGCGTTCGACTACATCACCAAGCCCTTCAAGAACGACGAGGTCCTGGTGGTGCTGCGGAACGCGATCGAGCACCACCGCCTGCGGGAGGAGAACACCCAGCTCAAGAGCGAGGCCGCCAGGCGGTACCACAAGTTCTCGGGCATCATCGGCCGCAGCCCGCGGATGATGCAGGTGTTCGAGCTCATCGCACAGGCGGCGCCCAGCCGCTCGACCATCCTCATCACCGGCGAGAGCGGCACGGGCAAGGAGCTGGTGGCCCGGGCCATCCACAGCAACTCGTCGCGCGCCGACAAGGCCTTCGTCACGGTCAACTCCGGCAATCTGCCGCCGGACCTGCTGGAGTCCACCCTCTTCGGCCACGTCAAGGGCGCCTTCACCGGCGCCGTGTATCCCAAGAAGGGCCTCTTCGACCTCGCGGACAAGGGCAGCATCTTCTTCGACGAGATTGGCAACATCCCGATGGAGACGCAGGCGAAGCTCCTCCGCGTGATGCAGGAGCGGGAGTTCATGCGCCTGGGCGGGATGGAGACGATCAAGGTGGACGTCCGCATCATCGCGGCCACCAACGTGGACCTGCGGCGCGAGATGGAGGACGGCCGGTTCCGCGAGGACCTCTTCTATCGCCTCCACGTCATCAGCATCGAGCTGCCGTCGCTTCGCGATCGCCGGGACGACATCCCGCTGCTCGTGCAGCACTTCCTCGAGAAGTACGCGCAGGAGAACGGCCGGCCCGCGCTCGAGCTCGCGCCCGACGCCCTCGAGCTGTTGATGGAGTACGACTGGCCGGGCAACGTGCGCGAGCTCGAGAACGTCATCGAGCGCGCGGTGGTGCTGAGCAGCGGCAGCGTCATCGCGGCAGACCGCATCCCGGAGAACGTGCGCCGGGCGCCCCGCTTCCACCTGCCGCAGGTGGTCATGCCGGCCGAGGGCGTGTCGCTGAAGGAAGTGACCGCGGCCTACGAGCGGCAGTGGATCGAGTCGGCGCTCGAGGCCGCCGGCGGCGT
Source organism: Vicinamibacterales bacterium (assembly GCA_050249615.1). Taxonomy (GTDB): domain Bacteria; phylum Acidobacteriota; class Vicinamibacteria; order Vicinamibacterales; family UBA2999; genus VFZN01. The sequence continues at coordinate 23,242 of JBFWQE010000011.1, read as the reverse complement.
CCAGAAGCGCGCGGCCGAACTGCTGCGCATCAAGCCGACCACGCTGAACGAGATGATCAAGCGTTACGACATCCGGCCCCGCCGGAAGAAGGCGCCGGCCGGCGGCCACCCGGCAGAGGTGACGGCAGAGGTGCCGGCCGAATCGGGCGACGAGCTCGAGCCCGTGGGGTCGGACGTCGAGTAACCCCGCGATTCGCCCGGAGCGGGAACGGGCCGGGCGGCCGCCGTGCTACCGCTTGAGCGCCGCGATCAGCCTGTCGTACTTCTGCATGATCACGTCCCACCGATAGTTGCGCTTCACGTACTCCCGGCCGTTGCGGCCCATCCGCTCGCGGAGCCGGTCGTCCGCCAGCAGCAGCTTGGTGCACTCCACGAACTCGTCGCGGTCCGCGTAGTAGAGGCCCGCGTTGCTGCTGCGGCAGTGCTCCACGAGCACCTCCGCCCTCGCGTTGCACAGCACGGGCGTGCCCACCGCCATCGCCTCGAGCGCCAGCAGCGACAGGCTCTCGAACGGCGACGGCACGACGACGATGGTGGCCGCCTCGAGCGCCTGGAGGCGCTCGCGCTCCGAGAGCAGGCCCGCGAACTTCACCCACGGCACCTCGGGGATCTGCATCAGCTTCACGCCCATCAGCGCCAGCGTGGCGTCGCCCCCCTGTTCCTTGTAGCTCGTGAAGTACTCGATCAATTCCTCGCAGCCCTTGCCGGCGTCGATGCGGCCGCCGTAGAGCAGGAACTGCCCGTGGAGGCGATGCCGGCGGCGGAACGACGTGCCCCTGGCCCGCAGGTGCGGCGGCAGCTGCTTGTGCACCTCTTCCTCGTCCTCGGGCTCCTCGTGCGGCTGGAGCGGCTCGTCCTGCAGCAGGTCCACGCCGCAGCCCACCGTCTCCTCGCCGATCAGCCGCATCTCGAACGTCGTCTTGAGGAAGTTCCTCTCGACCTCGGTGTTGAACGCCACCGCGGTGGCGCGGGCGAAGAGCTCCCGGTAGATGCCCAGGCGGATGGCGGGCTCATCGTGGGCGGTGGGCACGAGGATACTGCGCGCCGGATCGATCCCGAGGCCGAGCACCGTCGGCGCGTAGAGGTACGTGAAGAAGATCAGGGCATCGTAAGACTTGTGGTGCCGGCCCAGATAGTCGATGAGCGAAGGGCACCAGGGCCCCTGCTCCTCGAGCCAGCGCATCTCGTCGTCGCGCGTGTGCTCGTGGCTGAAGATCCAGTCCGAGTACTGGTTGAAGCGCTGGATGTCGCGGGCCCTGGCGTTGGCGAAGCGCCGGACCGTGACGCCGCGGATGCGGTCGGTGCCCTCCGGGTACTCGTTCTTCCACGTGATGTAGTCCTGCGCGCACGTGGTGAGCACCTCCACGTCGTGCCTCGCCGCCATCCTCTCGGCAATGAGGCGGCAGTGGTACTCCGAGCCGCCGAGAATCTCGGCGCCGTAGCGCTGCACGATGAATGCAATCTTCACGATGGTCTCCGGTGGCGGGGCAGGGCCCCGTGCTACGCGCCGCGTTGTGACCTGCCGACGAGCTGTTCCAGCTCGCCGATGATCCGATGGTCGCCGAAGTCCTTCAGCCGCCGGCGCTGGCCGGCAATGACCGCCTCCCGCAGCGAATCGTTGAACGCCAGCTCGCCCAGCAGTTCCGCCGCGTACTCGAGATCCTTCGGGGCGAACGAGATGCCGGCGCCGCCGAGCGTGTCGGGCACCGCGCTCGACGCATAGGCCAGCACCGGCACGTCGGCGGCCATGGCCTCGAGCAGCGGCACGCAGAACCCCTCGTGCTCCGACAGCGAGAGGTACACGCTCGCCGTGCGGTAGTACACCGCCAGCTCCTCGTCCGGCACGGGTCCGGTGAAGATGAAGCGATCCGGGGGCATCTGGAACTCGGCGATCAGCGCCCGCACCATGTTGTAGTACCGGGGCACGCCGTCGGTTCTGCCCACGAAGATGAAGCGGTAGCGCTCGTCCACGTAGCGCTTGTAGAACTCGGCCAGGCGGATGTGGTCCTCGATCTTCTTGTTGGGGGCAATCCGCCCCACGAACAGGAAGTTCTGCAGCCCGTCGTCGAGGACGGCCTCGAGGGCCGGCCGCGCGATCGGCGCCGTGACTCGCGACAGGTCGACAGCGATGGGGAAGACGCCGGTGTTGGTGAACCCGAGCCGTTCGAGCTCCTGCCGGTTGTAGTCCGAGTCGCCGAGGGCGATGTCCGTGTGGCCGACGAGCGACTTCAGGTCGTCGCGGCTGAGCTCCGCCAGGCGGAACATCGCCGGATCCCACGGGCCGAAGAAGTGGGCCGGCGTCACGTTGTGGTACTGCAGGACCCGGCCACCGGGCAGCTGCGCGAACTCCGCCGTCATCGGCGAGACCAGCGCGAAGTGGAAGATCGTGAGGTCGCCCCGGCGCGATTCCGGTTCGGCGAACGGGCGGACGTCTCCCTGCAGGTCGTCGTCGATCGTGAGCGCGAAGACATCGGACTGGTGGCCCATGCCGCGGAGGAGGTCGCGCACCCGCCGCGCGGAATCGCCCACCGCATCGCCCCGGTGCGCCGCGGGCACCCACTGGTTGACGATCATCGCGCCTTCGATCCACCGCCGGTCCCGGCCTCGGGCTGCCGGCTCCCGACTTCCTGGGGTTTGGGGAGGGCCTGGAACGCCGCCGGGCGGAATGGACGAATCTCGTCCATCTCTTCCGCCTCGGTGACCTGCTCCCAGAAGTCGAAGGCCACGGGCGGGTGCTCGCGCGGCGGGGCCTGCCGGAGCTGGTCCACGAAGCGAAGGAGCGTCCCCCCGAAGTCCTTCCGCTCGAGCCGGTCGAGAGCCTCGTCCTGGCCTTGCACGATGCGGGCCGCAAGGTCCCGATCGGTGGCGATCATGTCGATCAGCGCCGCGACCTTGAGCGGGTCCTTCTGGTGGTAGAGGATGCCGGCCCCGTCCATGGTTCCCGGCACCGCTGCGGCCGCATACGCCAGGACCGGTACGCCCATGTGGAACGACTCGACGAGGGGCACGCAGAAGCCCTCGTGCTCGCTCGCGCACAGGAACACGTCTGCCAGCTCGTAGTAGGCCGCGAGCTCGTCGTTGCTGACGTGGCCGAGGAAGTGCACGTGGGGCACGCCAAGGCGGTCGACCATGTCCTGCAGCATCGAGACGTACCGCTCGAAGCCGGCGTGCGATCCCACCAGGAGCAGGCGCGAGCGCGGGTTGAACCAGCGGTTGTACGCATGGAAGCAGCGGATCACGTCGTCGATCCGCTTGTTGGGAATCATGCGGCCCACGAACAGCACGTTGACCCAGGCATCGTCGAAGGCGCCCGCCTGCATGAAGTTGGGAGGGCCGGCCAGGTGCGAGAAATCGGGGACGACCGGCAGCACGTCGGTACGTGGGAAGCCGAGTGCCTCGAGTTCCTGGCGGTTGTACTCCGAGTCGCCCAGACCCAGCTCGCAGCGGTTGGCGTAGAGGCCCAGCTCCCGGCGGCCCAGGTAGCAGAGCTGCACCAGCCGCGGATGGATGTCGATGAAGTACTCGGGCGGCGTGATGTTGTGATAGATGAGCGCCATCCGCTCCGGCAGCGCGTAGGCCATGCGGGACGCCCTCGAGCCCAGTGAGAAATGGTGCAGCAGGACGTTGTCGGGATGGCTGGCCGCCGGCAGGTCACGGTAGTCCTCGGTGAGGTGCTCGAGCCTGGAATCCGCGGTCTCGACGAAGATCTCCGACTCGTAGCCCGCGGCCCGCAACACGCGCTGGATGCCGAGCACCTCGTTGCCGATCGCGTCGCCGTAGCCGAGCGTGGCCAGGACCTGGTGCACCGCTGGCGGCATGCTCATCGCCCTCCTGTGGAGCGGCGCCGGCCGCGGAAGGGCCGCCGCCGCCCGCGGTCTCCCTGCGCGGCCGCAGACTGGCGATCCGGTGACGGCTGCCGATCGCGTGACGACGAGGGGGGCGCGACGGCGGGCCGCGTGCCGGGCATCGCGGGGCGGGTTTCCCGGTTGTCCCTCCGGGGGCCTCCGCGCCGATCGGGGGGCCGCCGATCCGCGCCGGCGGCGGGACGTGGGGCACCATCCGCGACCCGAGCCGGCTTCGATTCATCCCTCCTCGAGCGCCCTTCCGCTCGGGTAGCCTCCGGCACCTTGGCGGCGCCCCGTGGCAGGCGCGCCACGACCGCGTTGGCGGGCTCGAGCACGCGCCGGCGCCTCGCCCACCAGCCTGGCAGTGGTTCCATCACCGTGGTGTCGGGCTCGCGCTTCAGCCGGTCGAGCATATCCGTGTACTTGCGCTCGATGACGGGCCACGTGTAGTGGCGCTGATAGTAGGCGTGACCATTCTGGCCGAGGGCCGCGGCGAGCGAGCTGTTGCCGTCCAGCGTGCGGAGCGTCTCGAAGAACTCGTGGAATCCGTCGTAGAACAGGCCCGCGTTGCTCCGCAGGCACTGCCCGTGCAGCACGTCGCAGGCGGCATTGGCCAGCACGGGCTTGCCGAGCGCCCAGGCCTCGAGCGCCACCATCGACAGGCTCTCGAAGTAGGACGGCATGATCAGCAGCTCGGAGGCCGCGATGGCGTCGAACTTGTCCTCGTCCGTCACGAACCCCAGGTGGTGGATGCGCGGGTGCTTCGGAATCTCGATGACCGGCGTGCCGATCAGCACCAGGTGGAGGCCATCGACGAGCGCCGAGGAGTAGTGCTCGAAGAAGTCGAACAGTTCCTTGCAGCCCTTGTTCTCGTCGATGCGGCCGACATAGATGGCGAACCGATCGCGGAGCCCGAACTTCTGGCGGAAGCGGGCAGGGTTGGTCTGCTCGGGGATGTCCGATCCCACGCCCACCACCACGCCGGGCACGTCCGTGTTGCCCGACACCGCGTTGATGAGCGCACGCTCCTCCCACGAGTTGTACATGAGCGCCCGCACACCCCGGAAGACGGGCGGAAACAGGCTCAAGCCCAGGGCGCCGTCGCGCTCGGCCGTCGGCACGAGGATGGCCTTTCCCGCCGCCGCCCTGGCGCCGTGGAAGGCGTGGTAGTAGCGGAAGCTGAAGAACACGAAGAAGTCGTAGTCCCCGGCATGCGACTGGATGTGCTGCACCAGGGCTGGGCTCGTCGGTCCCTCGGCGTCGAGCCAGGCGAGTTCGTCGCCGACCGAGTGCGCCTGATCGAACACGCGCGCGGACCAGTCGCCGAACTCTTTCGGCACGCGCTCGCGTGCCACCGGGAATCGCCGCACCGGCACACCGTTGACGGATTCCACGCCCTCCGGGCGCTCGTTGCGCCACGTGATGTAGTCGGACGCGCACGTGGTCAGGACCTCGACCGCCACGTGCCGGACCAGGTGCTCGGCGATGTACCGGGCGTGCAGCTCCGCGCCGCCGCTGATGTCCGCGCCGTAGCGCTGGACGACAATCGCGACCTTCACTGCGCGTCTGGCGTGGACGGATCCTCGGCGTCGGGACCCTCGTCCACAAAGGCATCCGCGTCGGCGTCGGATCCGGCCTCGCCGCCCGCGTCCGCCGCCTGCGTGTCGTCTCCGCCGCCTGCGGGCGCCTCGCCCGGCAGGCCCTCGCGACCGCCGCGGCGGCCGCGGCGTCGCCGCCGGCGCCGGCGCGACGCGCCCTCACTGTCGGGACGGCCCCCCGCTTGCGCCATCTCACCGGCGGCCTCGAGCCCCTCGGCCACCACGCCCTCGGTGGCCGCGCCCGCCGCCGCCTCCGGCGGAAGCTCGCGCCGATCCCGGGAGCGCAGGGCCTCGGGACGGTACTGCACCACCCCTTCGAGCGCGCGCACGCGGCGCTCGCTGAAGTCGAGGCGGCTCGAGAGCGACTCGACGCGCATCCGCAGGTTCTTGACCTCGATGCCCATCCGCGTGGTCTCGAGCACGAGGTTGTGCAGCACCTCGTAGTACAGGGCGTTCCACTCGGCGCGCTCGATGCGGCGCGTGGCGTCGCGCTTGAGGAGCTCGACGTTGAACTGCGCCTGCGTGTGCAGCACCTGGTTGAGCGTGTTCGGATTGAAGAACAGTTTCAGGATGGGCAGCAGCAGCTTCCGGATGAACCGGAGCGGCGCGCGGTGTGACGCGAACAGGGTCTGGTCGTCGAAGGTGTAGGGCGGCTCGAACGCCGCCGGGTCGACCTTGATGGCCGGCCGGCTTCGCCGGAACTGCTCGAGCAGGTCCGAGCGGAGGTTCTTCGGATCGAGGAACTTCTCGAGCCGGACGTTGGCCAGCTCGCGGATCTGCTCCTCGGTGTAGTCCACCCCGCGCTTCTCGGCGATGCGTCCGCGGATCTGGGTCATGATCTGCTCGACGTCCACCGACTCGGATCGGATGTTGAAATCGGCCATGGAACTCCTCACGCCGCCGATCGCGGCTGCTTGTGCCGCCGGCGGCTGGCAAACTCGGGTGCTTCTTTCAGGCACGTGCCCAGGATGCCGATCGACTTCGCGAACGCCCGCATGCCCGTGCGGGGCACCGCCGCCGACGCGTCGCCGACCTGCGGGAAGCCGCTCGTGTCCGGCGTCAGCCTCTCCCAGTTCTGGAACAGCCTCCCCCAGGGGCTGTCCAGCACTTGCTTCATCTGGCGTTCCGCGAGCAGCGGGTACCAGAAACTGTCGTGATACAGCACGCTGGCGAGATAGGCCCACGGCGCCAGCACCGTCTTCAGCGACCACTCGATCGGCGTCCTGAGCGGCCCCCAGTAGATCTTGTGCTGCATGCGCGCCGCGAACGTCATCTCGCGGAACGGTCCGACGAAGTTCCAGCGCTCGGCTGCGGCCTCGACGTCGCCGACGATCCCGATTTCGCGCGGATCGCCGCAGCCGAGGCCCGCGTCGTGGGCCAGGCGGATGTACTTGATGGACAGCGGATCGAATCCCATCAGCCGGGCCGCCACCGCGTCGATGGCCACCTGGTCAGCGCTGGCCAGGATGACGTTCTTCACGTGCGGCACCATGCAGCGCGGTCCCGGGCCGTCGCCCGCGAAGGTGCCGTCCATCACCGCGAACACCCCGCGGTGGATCCGCTTCTGGATCATCAGGAGATCCACGAGCGTCTCGTGGATGACCGGGTGGGTCCAGTGCCGGCGCTCGTTCAGCAGGCCCCCGAACGCGTTCTTCATCGCGCCCGTCGTGGTCGTGAAGACGTGCGTCTTGACCGTGGGGAGGTGGATGATGTTCTCGCCGATGAAGCGGCGCGGGATCATGAACCCGTCCGGGTAGACGTCGTTCAGGCAGAGGAACTCCTTCGAGAGGTCGCCGACGGCGTCCCGGATGTGAATCCAGGGCTCGTCGCCCTCGTAGAGGTGGATGTTCCGCAGCCCGTGGGCCTCGACGACGTTCAGCTGCTTGTTCTCGCGCTCGCCCAGGTGCGCGTCGATGACGACGGTGCGGTTGTGGCAGGCGTGGATGAGGTCGCGGGAATACCCGTCGGCCAGCAGGGCGCGCACGACGCCGTCGAGCTGCCACGGCGTGGTCGACGATCCCGGAAAGAAGAAGTGCCACGAGATGTTGACCTTGAGCGCGGTGTCGGCGTCCTTGGCCAGGACGTCCTGGTACCCGGCCAGGTTCATCAGCTCGTGGTAGTCCGCGAGGACCGTCGCGGGCGACGTTTTCAGTATCGCGACCGTCGAGCGTGCCATTAGTTGGTCACGACCCGAATGGCCGATAGATGATCGCGGCCACCGCCAGCCCCCACACCGCCACGCAGGTCATCAGCGGCCGATCGTTCAGCAGCGCGTCCGATGGGCTCCCGCCCGCGTCCTTGCGATGGACGAGGTAGAGGTACCGGAAGAGGCCGTAGATCGGGAACGGGACGGTCAGCACCAGCCAGTGCGTGCCGAACCGCTCGGTCGTCTCGGGGCTCAGGCAGTAGATGATGTAGGCCACCAGCGTCGAGGCGGCGACCACCGCGATCATCTGATCGAGCAAATACGGATCGTACTCCTCCAGAATGCGGCGATGCCCCGCGGCCCCGGCGGCGAGCAGCGTGATTTCGTGCCGCCGCTTGCTGAGGCCCAGGAACAAGGCCAGCAGGATGGTGCAGACCAGCAGCCAGTCGCTGACCGGCACCCCGATCACCAGGCCACCCGCGACGGCGCGGAGCACGAAGCCCATCGCAATCGCCATGACGTCGACGATGACGACGTGCTTGAGGACGCTCGTGTAGAGCGCCTGCAACGCGACATACGCGGCGGCCGCCCAGCCGAACGACGGCTGGAGCCAGAACGCGACGGCCACGCCGCTGCCGATGAGCGCCACCGCCCACGACAGCGCGGCCCCCGCAGACAGCGCGCCCGAGGCGATCGGCCGCTGCGACTTCCGCGGGTGCAGCCGATCGACCTCGCGATCCGAGACGTCGTTCAACAGGTAGACGGCCCCGGAGAGCGCGCAGAAAATCAAAAAGGCCGCCAACGCGAGCGCGACGGCGGCCGGGTCGAGCAGGCGGCGCGCGAAGATCAACGCCGCGAAGACAATGAGGTTCTTGGTCCACTGCTCCGGTCTGAGCGACAACAGGACGCTCATCACGGGGGACCGCCCCTCCACGTTACTTGTAGCTCTGGACGGCCTCTGCCTCCGAGTCGAACGTCTCGAATACCGTCAGCAGCTTCGTGATCGACAGCAGGTCCTCGATGCGCTTGGTCAGGTTCAGCAGCTTCAGGCTGCCACCCTGCCGGCTCACCGTGGTGTAGGTCCGGACGACCTCGCCGAGACCCGCGCTGTCGATGTACGGCACACCTTCCAGATTCAGCAACAGCTTCTTGCGGCCTGCCGCGAGAAGGCTGTTGATCCGGTCCTTCAGCAGCTCGTCACCCTCGCCGAGGGTCATCTTGCCCTTCAGGTCGAGAATCGTGACGTCGTTCACCGTGCGCTCGGCGATTTCCATGCCCGGTATCCCCTGACGTGTGTTGAAAGCCTTGAAAAACGGGCGCTTATGCCCGCAAAAAGGTGCCGAATGTTACCACAAGCTAGTCGGTCTCCCGGCGCATCTTCTTCCGGTTGCGCTTGCGCGCCAGCGCCTGCTTCGCGCGGCGCTTGTCGCCCGGCTTCAGATAGAAGGAGTGCTTCTTGATGTCCTTGATGATGTCTTCCTGCTGCACCTTGCGCTTGAAGCGGCGCAGCGCACTCTCAATCGACTCGCCTTCCTGGATCTTGACTTCGGCCATAAGCAAACACCCCCTTTCTGCCTGGGATGACGACAGCCGCTGGCCATCGCCTCGTGCCGACCCCTACCTCCCATCCTCGGAGGAGTGGTCAAGCATGCTAGGCTACCACAACGCCGAGGCGGACGCGACGGGGCCGCAGGATGAACGCTGATGCGGCGAACGCTGATGCCGCAGATTGCGCAGATCCCGCAGATAAACTATTCCAGGGAATGGACTTAGCCTGGGTATTCCAGGGAATGGACTTAGCCTGGGTCGTCCCCCTTGCTGCGTCCTGCTTTCAGGCCCGGCTCCTTCTCTTCTTCATCCTCTTTCGCCGTCCGATTCCTTCAACCTCCAATTCTGACGCATGCGCATCCTCGTCCTTGGTTCCGGCGCGCGTGAGCACGCGCTCTGCTGGCGGCTGGCACTCGACCCGGACGTCACCTCCGTCACCTGTGCCCCCGGGAACGCCGGCATGTCGCGAACGGTCGAGCTGGCCGCCGTGAATCCCGTCGATCCCGATGCCGTCCTGGACCTGGCGACCTCGCTCAACACCGACCTCACGATTGTCGGCCCCGAGGCGCCCCTGGCGGCCGGGATCGCCGACCGCTTCCAGGCTGCCGGACGACGGATCTTCGGCCCATCGGCGGCCGCCGCGCAGCTCGAGACCAGCAAGGCCTTCGCGAAGGATTTCATGGCCCGGCACGGCGTGCCGACCGCGCGCTACAAGGTGTGTGGATCTGCCGGCGACGCGCTAAAAGTGCTCCAGGGAGGCGAGCTCGGCGACCGCGTGGTCGTGAAGGCTGACGGGCTCGCCGCGGGCAAGGGGGTGGTCGTCGCCCGGGACCGGGCCGAGGCAGAGGCGGCGGTTCGAACGGCCATGGTCGATCGGGCCTTTGGCGAGGCCGGCAGCCGGCTCGTCCTCGAGGAGTGCCTCACGGGCCCCGAGGTGTCGTTCTTCGTGGCGGCCGACGGCGAGCGCTTCGTGACGATCGGGACCGCGCAGGATCACAAGCGCATCTTCGATGACGACCGCGGGCCCAACACGGGCGGCATGGGGGCGTTTGCGCCCAGCCCGCTGGTCGGGTCCGACCTGCAGGGCACGATCGAGCGCGACATCGTCCAGCCCGTGCTGGGCGGCATGGCGAGCGAAGGCACGCCGTTCCGGGGATTTCTGTACTGCGGCCTGATGCTCACCGCGGACGGCCCGAAGGTCATCGAGTTCAACGTCCGCTTCGGTGATCCCGAGGCGCAGGTCGTGCTCCCGCTCGTCGATGGGCCGCTGGCGCCAACGCTGATGGCCGCCGCGGAGGGACGGCTGCAGTGGGCCGGCAGCCGGGGGCCGGGAGCCGGGCCGGACGGCGCGGCGGTCGCAGGAGCACCCCTGGTCGCGACGGGCGCTTGCGCCGTCGGCGTAGTCCTGGCGGCGAAGGGGTATCCGGGGGAGGTCGAGACGGGCCGGCCCATCGAAGGGCTCGAGCATCTCGCCCACGAGTATCCCGACGTCCTGGCGTTCTTCGCCGGCGTGAAGGCCTCTGGTCACGCCCTGGTCACCGCCGGGGGACGCGTGATGACGCTCGTCGCGCGCGGCTCGTCGTACGAGGCCTCCATCGCACGGGTCTACGAGGCGGTCTCGCGAGTCCGTTTCGAGGGCATGCAGTTCCGCCGCGACATCGGGCGGAAGGCCCTCACTCGGTAAGCAGCGCCTTCAGCGCATCGTCGATGTGCCCGCGGAACGTCTCGGTGTTGTGGCCCTCCGGAACCTCGACGTAGGTGACCGCGCCCGCGCCCATGCCGAGGGCCGTCCGCAGGCGGCGGCCGCCATTGGCCATGGAATCGTAGGTGCCGACCAGCACGAAGAAGCGGACCGCGCGGATCGCAGCCTGGCCCTTGGCCTGATTGGTGATGACGGTCGGCGTCTGTGCAGGCGGGGCGAGGGCCGCGCACAGGCCGAACACGTGCGGCGACTCCACGGCGAGATCCACGGCGCCGTAGGCCGAGAGCGAGCTGCCGAGCACGACCCGCTTCTCCGGGGCCGGGAACGTGCGGAACCGCTTGTCCACCATCGGGACCAGCTCCGAGGTCATGAACGCGCGCCAGCGCGGGTTGCGCGAGTACTCCTCCTGGCGCTCGCCCGGTTCGACGAAGACTGCGATGACGGGCGTGATGGCTTTCCTCGCGATGAGCCTGTCGAGGATGGCCGGCGTGCGCATCCGCTCGACGTAGTTGCCCCCGTCGAGCACGAACACCGAGGGGTACCACTCCTGGCTGGTCTCGTAGCCCGGCGGCGTATAGAACCACACCCGACGGGATGCTCCGAGCGCGCGTGAGTTCACGGTCTCGGCCGTGACCGTTCCGGAAGGCACCTCGCTCAGGTCGTCGATCTCGGGCTGCGTAACCCACTGCGGCATCCGCACCTCGGAGTGCGGGCCGGAGGCGGTGGACACGGTCCTCGGGTTGAGCGGGTCCGGACGCGTTTCGCTCGAGAGGAGCAGGACGTACTCAGCCCTGGCGTTCGTGTAGATCGTCGCCTCCAGGTACGACCAGTCGGTTCCCTCGATGCGGGTCGGAACGCCGACGGCCGGGTCGAGCCCGTTGGTGCCTGCGGCCCAGTTGTTGAAGTCGCCGACGATTCGCGGCGTCTCGCCGTTGACGTCCTGGACGAAGAAAGTAGCGCGCGACTGGTTCTCGACGACCGGCGTGCCGCCGCGGGCAGCGATGAATCGCCCAATGGCAGGCCCGCGTTCCGCAGCGGGCACCGAGCCGATGTCCCTGAGCAGCTCCCGCACGCTCCCCGGGGCGAAGGCTCTTCCCATGGCGCGGTCGAGCTGACGGCAGCCTGCGAGTGCGACTCCGAAGATGGCAACCACCGCCGTCAGAATCGCGCGACCGCTCCGATTGGCCCTCACAGCGCCTCCGCGAGCTGCTGGGCGGGCGAGCGGCGGCCCTGGCCCTCGACGAGCAGCTGCCCGCAGGCGGCGCGGATGTCCCGTCCCCGGCTCTTGCGGACCGAGACGATCACCCCTTTCTCGGCCAGGATCCTGGCAAACTGGTTGATCCGCTCGTCGGAGGGGCGCTCGAAGGGGATGCCCGGCGCGGCGTTGAGGGGGATGAGGTTCACCTTGCCCTTGATGCCGGCCAGGAGGCGTGCGAGCCGGCGGGCGTCCTCCGGCGTGTCGTTCACGCCCTGCAGGAGCACGTACTCGAACGTGATCCGGCTGCGCTTCGACAAGGGAAATCGGCGGCAGGCATCGATGATGTCGTGCAGCGAGTACTTCTTCGTAGGCGGCACGATGGCCGTGCGCTGCGCCTCGGTCGTGGCGTGCAGGGAGATGGCGAGGTTGGGCATCAGCGGCTCGGCCGCCAGCCGATCGAGCATCGGCACGAGCCCGACGGTGGACAGCGTCACGCGTCGCGGGCTGAGGCCGAGGCCGTGCTCATCGGCCAGCATGCGGAGTGCCTTCATCGTCTCGTCGTAGTTGTGCAGCGGTTCGCCCATGCCCATCAGCACGATGTTGAACGGCACCTGGAGCATGTCCAGCTCGCGGGCCAGCACGCGGACCTGGCCGGCAATTTCACCGGCCGTGAGGTTGCGGACCAGGCCCATCTTCCCCGTGAGGCAGAACGCGCACCCCATGGCGCATCCGACCTGGGTGGAGATGCAGAAGGTCTGCGACGGGGTGTCCGGGATGAAGACCGATTCGATCTGTCGGCCGTCCTGCAGGCGCAGGACGAACTTCACGGTCCCGTCCTCGGAGCGGTCGCACCTGGCCACCTCGGGTGTGCGGACGACGGCGCGGGTGGAGAGGGCGTCGCGGAGGTCCTGCGGGAGATCGGTCATCCCGGCCGGATCGGAGACACCTTTCCTCCAGATCCAGCGGAAGATCTGCCTGGCGTGAAAGCGGCGGTGTCCCAGCGACTCGACGAAATCCTCGAGCTGGGCCAGCTCGAGGCTGGCGAGGTCTGCCGGCGCATCCAGGTGCACCGCCTCAGTGTATCCCGGCCCCACGGCCGACGTTGCATCGGGCGAGGAAAGTTGGTACTATGAGCATTCCCTTGTGCTGCAATCACTTAGCAGCACATCCACCTGCAGTGTCAGAAGCCAGCATCCGCCGCGACGTCCTTGCCAACGGTGTGCGATTCGTCACCGAGCGCATGCCGCACGTCCGATCGGTGAGCATCGGTGTGTGGCTGTCCCGCGGCTCGCGTCACGAGCCCGAGGCGCATTCGGGTATCGCGCACTTCGTCGAGCACATGCTGTTCAAGGGCACCGCGCGGCGCACGGCGGAGTGCATCGCGCAGGAAGTGGACTCGATTGGCGGGCAGCTGGATGCCTTCACGTCGAAGGAGTACGCCGGCTACTACATGAAGGTGCTCGACGAGCACCTGCCGGTGGCCGTTGACCTGCTGTCCGACCTGGTGTCGCACCCGATGTTCGCCCCGGCGGACATCGAAAAGGAACAGAAGGTCGTCCTCGAGGAGATCAAGATGGTCGAGGACACCCCGGACGACCTCGTTCACGAGATTTTCTCCGAGGCGTTCTGGCCCAACCACCCGCTGGGACGGCCCATCCTCGGGGTGCCCGCGAGCGTCTCCGCGCTCGATCAGCCCACGCTGCGCCAGTATTTCGCCGGCACGTATGTGGCGCCCAACCTCGTGGTCGTGGCCGCCGGCAACCTGGATCACGACCGGCTGAAGGCGCTGCTCGAGGCCGCGCTGGGGGATGTGCCCGCCGAGGGCGATGTGAGCGTCATCGCCCCGCCCACGGTGGCGCAGAGCACGCTGATTCGGCGGAAGGATCTCGAGCAGAGCCACGTGTGCCTCGGCACGCCGGCGCTGCCCCAGAACCACCCCGATCGCTACGTCGCCTACGCGCTCAACACGGTGCTCGGCGGCTCGATGAGCTCGCGCCTCTTCCAGAACGTGCGTGAGAAGCGCGGGCTCGCCTACGCCGTGTTCTCGGGGCTGTCGGCCTACCACGACACGGGCGCCCTCAGCATCTACGCGGGCTGCAGCAACGATGCCGTGGGCGAGCTCATCGACGTCGTGGTATCCGAGTTGCGGCACCTGAAGGACGAGCCCGTGGACGGGGGGGAGCTTCGCCGCGCGAAGGATCACCTGAAAGGTTCCCTCATGCTCAACCTCGAGAGCACCTCGAGCCGGATGTCGCACCTGGCGCGCCAGGAGATCTACCAGGATCGTACCGACACGCTCGACGCGATGCTGGCCGCCATCGAGCGCGTCAGCGTGGAGGACGTCCAGCGGGTGGCCCGTCGGTTCTTCACGTCCGGCTCCCTGGGCCTGACCGTGCTGGGGAACGTGAACGGTCTCCAGGTCACGCGCGAGCAGCTGGACCTCTAGTCGATGATTCCCCGTTACACGCACCCCGAGATGGGCCGCATCTGGAGCGAGACGCGGCGCTATGAGACCTGGCTCCAGGTGGAGGTGGCCGCGGCCGAGGCGATGGCCGACGCCGGCATCGTCCCTGCGGAAGCCGCACGGGACCTCCGGGAGAGGGGCGCCTTCGACATCGCGCGCATCGACGAGATCGAGAAGACCACCCAGCACGACGTCATCGCCTTCACCACCTCGGTGGCCGAGAAGGTGGGGCCATCGGCGCGCTGGCTGCACTTCGGCCTCACTTCGTCCGACGTGGTCGACACGGCGCAGGCGGTGCAGATGGTGGAGGCCTGCGACCTGACGCTGGCCAACTTGCGGGCGCTCGGCGAGGCCATCAAGGCCCGTGCCATGGAGCACCGGCGCACGCCGATGATCGGGCGGACGCACGGCGTGCACGCCGAGCCGATGACCTTCGGCCTGAAGATGGCGATGTGGTACGCCGAGACGGGGCGGAACATCACGCGGCTGGAGCGGGCCCGGGAAGCGGTCCGCGTCGGGAAGATCTCGGGCGCCGTCGGCACCTTCGCGCACCTGGATCCGGCCATCGAGGCTGCCGTGTGCCGGCGGCTGGGGCTCGAGCCGGCGCCCATCTCCTCGCAGGTCATTCAGCGGGACCGCCACGCGGAGCTGCTGTCGGCGCTCGCCATCACGGCGGCGTCGCTCGAGAAGTTCGCCCTGGAGATTCGCGGCCTGCAGAAGACGGAGATCGGCGAGGTGGAGGAGCCGTTCGGCAAGGGGCAGAAGGGCTCGTCGGCCATGCCGCACAAGCGCAACCCGATCGGGTGCGAGCAGGTCGTCGGCCTGGCGCGCCTGATCCGCGCCAATGCCATGGCGGCGCTCGAGAACGTGGCGCTCTGGCACGAGCGCGACATCTCGCACTCGTCCGTCGAGCGCGTGATCCTGCCCGACAGCTTCATCGCGCTGGATCACATGCTGCGGCGGTTCACGCGCATCGTCGCGGGCATGGTGGTCTATCCCGACCGGATGATCGAGAACCTGAATCGCTCGCGCGGCGTGGTGTTCTCCGGGCAGGTGTTGCTGGAGCTCGCGCGGCGGGGCATCTCGCGCGAGCAGGCCTACGAGTGGGTGCAGCGAAACGCGATGCGCGCCTTCCACGAGCAGCGCGCCTTCAAGGGCCTGCTCCTGGCCGATGCCGACGTGACGGCGGTGCTGCCGGCCGCCGAGATCGAGAAGGCGTTCGACCTGGACGAGCAGCTGAGGAACGTGGACGCGATCTTCGACCGCGTCTTCGCCGGGGGCGGCGAGATGCCCGAGCGCGGATCGCGGCCCGGGCCCGCACGTGAGGTGCCCGCCCGTGGCTAGCATGCCGGCCCGCAGCCGTCGGGTGGTGGCCATGGCGCTCGGGGCCAGCGCCCTGCTGCTCGTCGTGATGGCCGGGGCCATCTACGGCGGAGTCCTGCCGTTTCCCGACGACATGAGGGCCATGGTGGCCTCGATCTTCGTCGGTGTCGCGGTGGTGGACCTGCTGCTGGCGTTCTGGTTCTTGCGGTCGTCGCTGTCGTCATGACGGCCACCGGTGCCGTCGCCCTGCTGGGCGATAATCAGAAGAGGGATCGGTAGGGGCGCTCCCCCACGTCGGGGGAAGGCGAGCGGCGGCCGGAACGGCCGTCCCGGAGACGAGATGTTCGACAAGCTCCACGAAGCCTGCGGCGTGTTCGGCATCTTCGGCCATGCCGAAGCGGCGAAGCTGGCGTACCTCGGCCTCTACTCCCTGCAGCACCGGGGGCAGGAGAGCGCCGGCATCGCGTCGGCCGACGGCACGCGCGTGCGCGTTCTGCGCAAGATGGGCCACGTGGCGGACATCTTCGACGAGGCGGCGCTCGCCGAGCTTCCCGGCCACATCGCGATCGGCCACACGAGATACTCGACCGCCGGGGAGAGCAAGCTCTCCAACGCGCAGCCCATCCTCATCGACTGCGTGCACGGGCAGATCGGCATCTGCCACAACGGCAACATCGTCAATGCGAACGAGATCCGCGAGCGGCTCGTGCGTGCGGGCTCCATCTTCCAGAGCAACAGCGACACCGAGGTCGTCCTGCACCTCTATGCGCGGTCGCAGGCCGGAACCTTCGAGGACGCGCTGGTCGAGTCGGTAACGCAACTGACGGGCGCGTTCTCGCTGGCGTTGATCACGCGGGACCACCTGATCGCCGTGCGCGACCCGCACGGCTTCCGCCCGCTGGCGCTCGGCCGGCTGGGTGAGGCCTGGGTGGTCTGTTCGGAGACATGCGCGCTCGACCTGATCGGCGCCACCTACGTCCGCGACGTCGAGCCGGGCGAGATGATCGTCGTGGGCGCCGAGGGCCTGCGCTCCATCAAGCCCTACCCGCCGCTGCCGCTGTCGCACTGCATCTTCGAGCACGTCTACTTCGCGCGGCCCGACAGCGAGGTGTTCGGCCAGAGCGTCAACGAGGTGCGCACGGAGCTCGGGCGCCGCCTCGCCCGCGAAACGGGCATTCCGGCCGACGTCATCGTGCCCGTGCCGGACTCTGGCGTCTGTGCGGCCATCGGGTACGCGGAGGAGACCGGCGTGCCCCTGCGCTTCGGGTTGATCCGGAACCACTACGTGGGGCGCACGTTCATCGAGCCGGCGCAGTCGATCCGCCACTTCGGCGTCAAGGTGAAGCTCAACCCGGTGCGGAGCATCCTGGCCGGGCAGCGCGTGGTGCTCATCGACGACTCCATCGTTCGCGGCACGACGAGCCGGAAGATCGTCAAGATGGTGCGGGCGGCCGGCGCCCGCGAGGTGCACGTGCGCATCAGCTGTCCCCCGACCATCTCGCCGTGCTTCTACGGCGTGGACACACCCCGGCGAAGCGAGCTGATCGCCGCCACCCACACGCTCGAGGAGATCCGCCGCTACCTCGGCGCCGACTCCCTCGGGTACCTCAGCCTCGACGGGCTCGTGCAGTCGGTGCGCGGCGCCGGGCGCTCGTATTGCACCTCGTGCTACACGGGCAAGTACCCGGTGGCGTTCCCGCAGGACCAGACGGCATATCTCCAACTCACGCTGAAGCTCAATGACCAGCCGGCCCCGCAGCCCCAGGAAGAGCCCGAGTCGGTGGCCTGACCGGCGGCGCGTGCTGGCGGTGATGCTCGCGCTCGCCGCGGGCCTCGCGACTGGCCCGAAGGCCCAGGAGCGCGGCCCCAGCCCGGTATCGGCGGCCGATCTCCGGGCCGCCATTGGCAGGCTGGGCGACCTCGATTACCCGACGAGGATGAAGGCGGCGCGCCTGGTGCGGCGGGCCCCCGGCGAAGGCGCGGTACCCGCGCTCCTCGAGGCGGTGCGAGAGCACGCCGACGGGTACGTCCGGTTCAAGGCACTGGTCCTGCTCACGGGCTTCAACGACCCGCGGACAGCCGATGCCATGGAGGAGGCCCTCGACTCCCCGAACGATCGCCTGAGGGAGGTGGCCTACGGCTACTTCGAGCACCATCCCTCGCCTGCCCTCGCCGCGCGGCTGCTGGCCGCGCTCGAGAAGGAGACCGGCGAGTTCGTCCGGCCCTCGCTGGTGCGCGCGCTGGCGCCGCTCGCCGCCGACCACGCCGAAGTACGGGATGCCCTCATCCGCGATGCCGGCCGCGGCGTGGACTACTTCCGCAGCTCTGTCATCGAGGCGCTGGGGGACTACCGGGTCGCGGCCGCCACGAAGCGGATCGCCGACATCGCTCGGCTGGAGGGGCCGCTCCAGGACGACGCCGTGCTCGCGCTCGGGCGCATCGGCGACAAGACGTCGGTGGCCGTGCTCGCCGAGCTGCAGCGGACCGGGGCACAGACGCTGCAGCCATCCGTGGCGGCGGCCATCTGCCTGCTCGGGCAGAACTGCTCGTCGCACATGGGGTTCCTCCAGAAGACGCTTGGCTTCGCGGAGGATCATCCCGGCTACCAGGAGCTGCTGCGCGGCGCCGCCGCCGGCCTGGGCGCCATCGGCGCGCACGGCAACGCCGAAGCCGTGACGATGCTGCTCGACGTCGGCGTGCCGTCGCAGGACCCCGTGCGTGCCCCGGTGGCGCTCGCGCTGGGGCTCGTCGCTCTCCGTAACACGCCCGTGCTGCTCGACGTGCTCGAGAGCCGCCCGGACCAGGCCGAGGCGCTCGCGCTCGTCGCCGAGGGCTTCGACATGCTCGAGGAAGACCTCGAGGAGGAGCGCTTCTTTGCCACTGTGCGTCGCGCCTACTGGGCCGCGCCGGATGGGTCCCCCAGGCGCCAGCTCTGCGAGCGGCTGATCTCGAAGCTCGATTTCTGATGGCCCAACACATGGATTACAAGGCTTCCGGTGTCGACATCGACGCCGGCAACGAGACCGTCCGCCGCATCAAGGGGCTTGCGCGGGCGACATTCACCCCCGGGGTGCTGTCGGAGATCGGCTCCTTCGGCGGACTGTTCAGCCTCGACCGGGCCGCCTGGCGCGACCCCATCCTCGTGTCGAGTGCCGACGGCGTGGGCACGAAGTTGAAGATCGCATTCATGACGGGGCGCCACGACACCATCGGCGTCGATCTCGTGAACCACTGCGTCAACGACATCCTCGTGCAGGGGGCGGTCCCGCTGTTCTTCCTGGACTACCTGGCCACGGGGCGGCTGTCGCCGGACGTGGCCGAGCAGATCGTCAAGGGGCTGGCCCGCGGGTGCACGGACAACGGGTGCGCGCTGCTGGGCGGCGAGACCGCCGAGATGCCGGGCTTCTACGCCGAGGGTGAGTACGACGTGGCCGGCTTCATTGTCGGCGCGGTCGAGCGGGAGCGCTTGATCACGGGCCAGGGCATCATCCCCGGGGACGTGCTGCTGGGGCTGCCGTCCTCCGGGCTCCACACCAATGGCTACTCGCTCGCGCGCCGCATCGTCTTCGACCTGCTGAAGCTGAGCGTGGACAGCCACGTGCCCGAGCTTGGAGAGACCGTGGGCGAGGCCCTGCTGCGCCCGCACCGCACCTACCTGCCGGTCCTCCGGCCGCTGCTGGGGCGGGGGCTGGTGAAGGGCATGGCGCACATCACCGGCGGGGGCATCACCGACAATCTGCCGCGCGTGCTTCCCGAGGGCGTCGCGGCGCGCGTGGATCGCCGGGCCTGGCGCACGCCGCCGATCTTCCGGTGGCTCGGGGAAGCAGGTTCGGTGCCCGAGATGGACCTGCGGCGTTCGTTCAACATGGGCATCGGCCTCATCCTGGTCGTCGCCGCGGACCGCGTCAGCGACGTGCAGGCGGCGTTGCTCGAAGCTGGCGAGGCCAATTCGCTGGTGATTGGCGCCGCGGAGGCGGGCAGCCGCGAGGTGCGATACGAGTGAACCGACGGCTCGGCGTCCTCATCTCCGGGCGCGGATCGAACCTGCAGGCCATCATCGACGCCATTGCCGAGGGCCGGCTCGACGCCACGATTGCCGTGGTCATCTCGAACCGGCCGGGGGTGCGCGGCCTCGAGCGCGCGCGCGCCGCCGGCATCGAGACGGTGGTGCTCGAGCACGGCGCATTCCCCGCGCGTGAGGCCTACGATCGGGCGCTCGTGGAGGAGCTTCGTCGGCGCGACACGGGGCTGGTGTGCCTGGCGGGCTTCATGCGCCTGCTGAGCCCGGTGTTCGTCGGCGCCTTTCCCGGCGCCATCCTCAACGTGCACCCGTCGCTTCTGCCCGCATTCCCAGGGGCGAATGCGCAGCGGCAGGCGCTCGAGCACGGGGTGAAGGTGGCCGGGTGCACCGTGCACGTCGTGACCGCCGAGCTCGACGCCGGCCCGATCATCCTGCAGGCGGCGGTCCCTGTGCGCGCCGACGACACCGAAGACACCCTGGCGGCGCGCATCCTCGTCGAGGAGCACCGGCTCTACCCCGAGGCGGTTGCGCTGGTGCTCCGGGGAGGCTGGCGCATCGAGGGCCGGCGATTCGTGCCCGCGCCGGCGTGAGCCGGAGGCCGGGTCACAGCCGGTCCGAGGCTCGCCGAAGCGTCAGCACCGCAACATCGGGCGGGCAGTTGATCCGCACGGGGACGTACACCGTGCCCACCCCGCGGCTGACGAAGACCGTGGCGTTGCCCTCGGTGCCGACGCCAGCGAGCACGGGGAACTTGCGCCCGGCGATGGCGCCCACGCCTGGCACCACGACCTGCCCGCCGTGCGTGTGGCCCGAGAGCACCAGCTGCACGTCGAACCTCGCGGCTTCCGCCAGTCGGCGGGGATCGTGCGCCAGCAGGATCGTCGCGCCGCCGGCGCCCTTCAGCACACGCGCCAGGTCGGCAGGCCGTCTCGTCCAGAAGCGGATGCCCGCGATGTCGAGCGCTTCCCCCTTGACGGTGAGGCGCGTCCGCTGGTCCTTCAGCACCGTGAAGCGATGAGACGCGAGTGCGGCGGGCATGTCGCGGTCGTCGTCGTGATTGCCGAGGACCGCGAACGACCCCAGGGGCGCGTCGGCGAGCGGCGAGAGGAGCTCGGCGACCGGCCCGACGAATTTGCGATCGCCGAACGTCACGTAATCCCCGCCGAGCACGACGAGGTCGGGACGTGCCGCGGCGAGCAGCGAGACGGCGCGCGCGACATCGTCGGCCGGCACCGTGTCGCTGTGGTGGATGTCGGTGATGAGGCCGAGGCGGAGGCCCTCGAACTCGGGCGGCAGCCCGGTGACCCTCACGTCCACGTCCAGGCGCTCGACGCGGTGGCGCTCGTACGCCATGCCGTAGGCGATGGCGCCCGTGCCGAGGCCGACGCTCGAAGCGGCGAGGGCGCGGAGCGCGCCGCGCCGCGAGATGCCCATCGAGGGCAGTATAGTTAATCCGATGAACGTCCTGGACGAGTTCGAGTGGCGCGGCATCGTGTACGACGTCACGGAGGGCACGCGCGAGATGTTCGCGCGCGAGCCCGTGACGGCGTACGTCGGGTTCGACCCCACCGCGTCGAGCCTGCACGTCGGGTCGCTGCTGCCGATCATGGCGCTGGCCCGGCTGCAGCGCGCGGGTCACAGCCCCATCGCGCTCGTCGGCGGCGGCACGGGTCTCATCGGGGATCCGAGCGGCAAGAGCCAGGAGCGGACGCTGCTGTCCGTCGAGGACGTGGATGCGAACGTGCGCGGGATGCGGGCGCAGCTCGAGCGATTCCTCGACTTCGAGGCCCGGCCGAATGCCGCGCGGATGGTGAACAACGCCGACTGGCTCCGGCAGCTGACGCTGCTCGAGTTCCTGCGCGACACGGGCAAGCACTTCACCGTGAACTACATGCTCGCCAAGGAGTCCGTGAAGCGGCGCCTGGGCGGCGACGAGGGCATCTCGTTCACCGAGTTCAGCTACCTGCTGCTCCAGTCCTACGACTACCTGGTGCTTCACGAGCGCTTCGGGTGCACTCTCCAGATGGGTGGCTCGGATCAGTGGGGCAACATCACCGCCGGCTGCGATCTCATCCGCAGGGTGGCCGGAGCGAAGGTGCACGGGCTGGTGCTGCCGCTCGTGACCACATCGGCGGGCACGAAGTTCGGAAAGACCGAGGCCGGGACGGTGTGGCTGGATCCGGACCGCACGTCGCCGTTCCGCTTCTACCAATTCTGGCTGAACACCGACGACCGCGATGTCGTGCGGTACCTGAAGTTCTTCACCTGGCTGGACCGCCCGACGATCGAGGGCCTGGAGCGCGCGGTTGCCGAAGCGCCGGAAGGGCGCGAGGCCCAGCGCACGCTCGCGCGCGAGATGACGCGCCTGGTCCACGGCGAGAGCGATCTCTCCCGCGCGGAGCGCGCGTCGGCCGTGATGTTCGGGGCGGCGCTCCGTGACGCCGAACCGGAGGACCTGCTGCTGGTCTTCGAGGACGTTCCCGCGAAGACGATGTCGAAGGCGACGTTCGTGAGCTCGACCGTGGCACACGCCGTGTTCGAAGCGGGGCTGGCTGCCTCGAAGGGCGAGGCGGCGCGCCTCGTCAAGCAGGGAGGCGTGTACTTGAACGGCGAGCGCGTGACGGACGACCGCCGGCTGCTGACGATGGACGATACGCTGGGCGGCTCTCTCGTGGTGTGGCAGAAGGGGCAGCGCGAGCGGCGGCTCGTCCGGCTCGAAGGGGACTGACGCGGGACTGACGCGGGCGGAAACACTCGTGGCGTGGACTGTTGACATCGCGGTGTGATGTCCGTATATTGGTGAGACGCGCTTGACGCGGTGTCCTCGGTCTAGGGCCCGCGCTGCAAGGTAAGCTCCCAGGAAGGCCCCGGAAGCTGGTCGCAAGGTCCTGAAACGGTCCGTCGGCGAACGAGAAAAAGGGGTTGACACAGGGGGTGAGCGTCACGTAAGCTCGGAAGTCTGCCCCTGATGGGCGCCAGCGGCTCGTAAGAGGGGTCGCGGCGGGGGCGCCGGAGCGCGAAAGCGGCCGGGGCCTTGGTTCTTTGAAAACTAGATAGAGCGTGCACACGTTCGACGAAGCCCTTGCGCAAGCGGGGGTGGAGTCGGACAGACCAGCCCGTCGAGTGTCAGCCGGCGGCAGTGTTGCCTTACCGCGGCTCCGCCGCGGTGGGGTTGGCGAGCTCGGGTGAGAGCCCGGGCGGACCGAACACTGAACCGTCGAACACAAGACAGAAGTAACAAGTAATGAGAGCCTAATCGCTCTCTCAAGCATTTAACTTGAGAGTTTGATCCTGGCTCAGAATCAACGCTGGCGGCGTGCCTAACACATGCAAGTCGAACGCGAAAGGGGCTTCGGCCCTGAGTAGAGTGGCGAACGGGTGAGTAACACGTGGGTGA
>JBFWQE010000010.1:43465-69289 GCA_050249615.1 Vicinamibacterales bacterium | reverse complement strand
TGCCGCGGTAGTTGACGGTGAGCACGACGTAGCCGTGCGCGGCGTAGAACTCGCGCTCGAAATCGAACTCGTGCTCGTCCTGCCCGTTCGGCCCGCCGTGGATGATGGCCAGCGTGGGGTACTTCCGGCCGGGCACGAATCCCGCGGGCTTCACGATGAGGCCGTGCACCTCGGTGCCGTCTTTGCTCTTCGACTGGAAGTCTTCCGTCGCGGCCAGCCGCAATTCCTTCATCAGCGCGTCGTTGTGCGAGGTCAGCTGGCGGAAGGCGCCTCCCTCGAGCGCGAAGACCTCGGGCGGCTGCGTGGGCGTGGTCATCAGCACGGCGAAATGGCCGTCCTTGCCGGGACTGAGCGCCCGCACCGCACGATTGCCCGTCGTGAGCGGCTCCACGCCACGCGTGGACACGCGGCCGGCCGGCACCGAGGCCAGCTGCACGCGGCGATCGTCCTCCACCAGGAAGGCGATGGATTCACCGTCGGCCGACCACTCGATGTTCGACACCGCGCGATCCAGCTGCGACATGAAGAGGGCGGGCTTCGCCACCGGGGCGGACGCCCCCGTCGGCGCAGGCACCATGGCCAGCTTGTTCATGTCGTAGGCGTAGTACCGATCCACGTCGCCCAGCAGCACGGCGATGCGCGAGCCGTCCGGGCTCCAGACCGGCCGGCCGCTCTCGCTCTCCGGGGTGCTGGTCACCTGGCGCGGCGTGGCGCCCTCGCGCGCCTCGACCAGCCAGAGATCCTGGTTCGCAGTGCGATCCGGGTCCGCGTGGGCGCGCTTGCTCAGGAACGCGATCTGCATCCCGTCCGGCGACCACGACGGGCTCGAGTCGTCCACCTGCCCGCTGGTGAGGACGGTGTGCTTCCCGGTCGCGATGTCGAGCACGGCGATGTGGTCGTAGAGCCGGCGGAGGTAGCCCTCGCGATCCTGCTTGAAGTGATAGCGGTCGATGACGATGGGCGGCGGCGTCTTGCGCTTCCACCCCTCCTTCTTTTCGGGGTCATCGTCCGGATCCTCGTCGCCGATGACGAAGGCGATGCGCGTGCTGTCGGGCGACCACTGGATCGCGGAGGCGCCGCCCTTCACGTCGCTCACCTTGCGCGCCTCGCCGCCCCGCCGATCGAGCAGCCAGATCTGCGCGCCCTTCTTCTGCTCCTCCTCCGTGCCGCGCGAGGCGATGAAGGCCAGGTACCTCCCGTCGGGGCTCCAGCGCGGTGACGACTCGTCGTCGGGCGACGAGGTGAGCTGCAGGCGCGCAGTGCCGTCCCACCTGACCATCCAGATGTCGGTGTTCCGCTTGTCCTTCTCCACGTCGCTGGTGGTCACGGTGTAGGCCACCCACTCGCCCTCGGGCGAGCGCTGCGGATCGGCCACGGCCACCAGCCGCGAGTGATCGTCCAGCGTGATCGCGCGGCGGCTGTCCTGCGCGGCCGCGGGAACGGCCGCGAGCGCCAGCAGTGCGAGGGCAATGGAGGTATGGGAGCGCATGCGGTCACTATACCCGGAGGTGTAAGCTGTAAGCTCGTTCCAGGGGGCGACGCATGACGCTGACAAGACGACAGATCTTCTCGACCCTGGGTCTCGGCGGCCTGGCGCTCGCCACCGCACGGACCTCCGGCGCCGGGCGCCTCGGCGCACTCGACCAGGCCGCGGCGCCCACCGGACCCTTCTCCCTGGCCCCGCTGCCGTACCCCTTTGCCGCGCTCGAGCCGCACATCGACGCGCAGACCATGCAGATCCACCACGACCGGCACCACCAGGCGTACGTGACGAACCTGAACAGCGCGGTAGCCAACGCGGGCGCCGCGGGCAAGATGCCGCTCGATGAGATGCTGAAGAACCTGAACCAGGTACCCGAGAACGTGCGGACGGCCGTGCGCAACAACGGCGGGGGGCACTGGAACCACGGGCAGTTCTGGACGCTCATGGCGCCCAACGCGGGTGGCCCGCCGACCGGCGCGGTGGCCGACGCCATCACTTCCACGTTCGGGAGCTTCGACAAGTTCAAGGAGATGTTCGCCGCCGCCGCGATGGGCCGGTTCGGCAGCGGCTGGGCCTGGCTGAGCGACGACAACGGCAAGCTGGTCATCCACAGTACGGCCAACCAGGACACGCCGTCGATGGAGAACAAGCGCGGCATCTTCGGGCTCGACGTGTGGGAGCACGCCTACTACCTGAAGTACCAGAACCGACGCGCAGACTACGTGACGGCCTTCTGGAACGTCATCAACTGGGCGGAAGTGAACAAGCGACTGAAGGGGTAGGAGACAACGGAAACCACGAATGGCACAGACGCTGCTCGACAAGGTCTGGGATCTGCACACCGTCCGGCGCCTGCCGACGGGACAGGCCCAGCTGTTCATCGGCCTGCACCTCATACACGAGGTGACCACGCCACAGGCCTTCGCGATGCTGCGCGAGCGCGGGCTCGCGCCGGCGTTTCCCGATCGGATCTTCGGGACGATGGACCACATCATCCCGACCTCGAGCCTCCGCCGGCCGGCGCCGGATCCGGTGGCCGAAGAGATGATGGCCACGCTCGAAGCCAATTGCCGCCAGCACCACATCCCGCTCTTCGGTCTCGGCGACGCGCACCAGGGCATCGTCCACGTCATCGGGCCCGAGCTCGGGCTGACGCAGCCCGGCATGACCATCGCGTGCGGTGACAGCCACACCTCCACCCACGGCGCGTTCGGCGCGCTGGCCTTCGGCATCGGCACCTCGCAGGTGCGCGACGTGCTGGCCTCGCAGTGCCTCGCGATGGACAAGCCGCGGCTGCGGCGCGTGCGCTTCGAGGGCACGATGGGGCCCGGCGTCACGGCGAAGGATCTCGCCCTCGCGATGATCCGCCAGCTCGGGGTGAATGGCGGCGTCGGCTTCGCCTACGAGTACGCGGGCGACGCGGTGGCGCGCATGACGATGGACGAGCGCATGACGCTGTGCAACCTGTCCATCGAGGGCGGCGCGCGCATGGGCTACGTGAACCCGGACGACACGACGTTCGCCTTCCTGCGCGGGCGCGAGCACGCGCCGAAGGGCGAGGCGTGGGATCGGGCCGTCGCCTGGTGGCGCGGCATGGCATCGGACGCGAGCGCCGCGGCCGACGACGAGCGAACCATCGACGTGCCGGGGATTGGCCCGGTCGTCACCTGGGGCACCAACCCAGGGCAGAGCGTGATGGTGGACGAGCCCATCCCGGACCCGGCATCGCTGCCGCCCGGCGAGCGCGAGGCGGCGCTCGAGGCGCTGCAGTTCATGGGGTTCGACCCCGGAGAGGCGGTGCGGGGCCGACGCGTGGACGTGGCGTTCATCGGTTCCTGCACCAACGCCCGGCTGTCGGACCTGCGGGCCGCGGCCAGCCTCGTCCGCGGGCAGCGCGTGGCGCGGCACGTGCGCGGGCTCGTCGTGCCGGGCTCCCGCGAGGTGCAGCATGCCGCCGAGGCCGAGGGCCTGGACGAGGTGTTCAAGGCCGCCGGCTTCGAGTGGCGCGAGCCGGGCTGCTCGCTCTGCCTCGGCATGAACGACGACAAGCTGTCCGGCGCCGAGACCTGCGCCTCGTCGTCCAATCGCAATTTCCGCGGTCGCCAGGGAAGCCCGACCGGCCGCACCCTGCTGATGAGCCCCGCCATGGTGGCGGCGGCGGCGGTCGCAGGCGAGGTCGTGGACGTGCGGAGCTTCGTGCCGCGCGAGGGAGCGGTGCAATGAGCGGGTCGCGCATTCTCTCGGTCACCGGGCGCGCGCTGCCGCTCGCCGGCGACGACATCGACACGGACCGCATCATGCCGGCGCGTCACCTGCGCGCCATCACCTTCGACGGCCTCGAGCGCCACGTCTTCGGTGACGACCGCGCGCACGCGGCGCGCGAAGGGCGCGTCCACCCGATGGACGACCCGCGCTTCGCGGGTGCATCGATCATGGTGGTGAACCGCAACTTCGGCTGCGGCTCCTCGCGCGAGCACGCGCCGCAGGGCCTGGTGCGCTGGGGCATCTGCGGGATGATCGGCGAGTCGTTCTCGGAGATCTTCTTCGGCAACGCGGTGATGCTTGGCCTGCCCGCCGTCACGGCCGCACCCGCGGACGTCGCCGCACTGCAGGCCGCCATCGAGCGCGACCCGCGGGTCGAGGTGCGCCTCGACCTGGAGTCGATGCGGGTGGCGGCAGGCACGCTCGACTTCGCCGTGCACCTGCCCGCCGCGGCGCGCGATGCGCTCCTCACGGGACGCTGGGACGGCCTGGGGCTGCTGCTGCAGGACTTCGAGCAGGTGCGGGCCTTCGCGGCCAGGCTTCCCTACCTGCGCGACTTCGCGTGAGCGTGCCGCGGCGGCACGCCTACCTCTGCTATAGTTAGCGCCGTTTTTCGGGGGCGGGCATCGTGCGCCGCCCTGCTGTGTTCAGGAGGTCCCATGCGTGCTGCTCGTTTCATCTCCGCCGCCACCCTCGCGTGGCTGCTCGCCATCAGCGTCGCGGTCGTGCCGACCGCGCAGGCACCCGCCAGCGACGAGGAGTTCGACAAGCTGATGAAGTCGGTCGGCGCCACCGTCGGCTCCATGCGCAAGAACATGGAGGGGCAGGCAGCGGAGGCCCTGGCCGCGGACGCGAAGAAGATGGTGGAGATCCAGAAGAACAACGCGGCGTTCTGGACCGCACGCAGGACGCAGGACGCGGCCGACTGGGCCACCGCGGCCATGAATCACGCGGCCGAAGTGGAGAAGGCCGCTTCCGCGAAGAACATGGCCGGCGCCGCCGAGCACATGAAGCTGATGATGGGCACGTGCGGCCAGTGCCACACGAAGTACCGCGACAAGGGCGCCGACGGCGGCTACGTCATCAAGAAGCAGTAACACCTGCAGGGTGCAAGGGTGCACGGTGCGCGGGGCACCCTGCACCTCACCCTTTCTTCACCGGCGCCGTGACCTTGATCGTCACCCCGCCGTCCGTCGTCAGCGTCAGTTCCACTGAATCGCCTTCTTTCAACGGCTGTTTCAAGTCCTTGAGTCGGATGTGGACACCGCCCGGCTCGAGCTCGGTCTGGCCGTACGCCGGTACTGGCAACTCGGGCACTGGCTTCACGGCATCGGGTGGTCCTGTCACGACCTCGGCGGCGCCGGCCGCGTCGGTGGACACACTCACGACGTAGATCTCGTACATCGAGGGATTCTCGACCACCGCGTAGGCAGCGGTCCACGTCGCCCCGGCCGCGGGCTCGAGCACCCACGCCCCGGTGGCGGCCGGCTGCGCCTGCTGCGCGCTGCCGGCCTGCCCGGCCAGGACCAGCATCCCCACCATCACACCAATCCGCCGCGCCAGAGTCATCGGCATGCCCTTCTTCTCACTTCTCACTTCTCACTTCTCACTTTCGCTCGCCCGCCGGCACGCCGTCACCCGGCTGGGGCACGGTGCCGAGTTACCGTCACCTCACCCCGGTCGGTGATCCGGTTTGGAACGCGAGATCAGGCGCCTTGGGGCGCTTCTGCGGCGCGGACGGTCAATACCGGGCACTCCGCTGAACGCACCACTTCGTGCGTGGCCGAGCCGAGGAGCCTGAGGCCGAGCCCGCCCCGCCCCTGCGCGCCCATCACGATGAGGTCCGCCTTCCGCTCCCCGGCCACGCGGAGGATTTCACGGTAGGCGCGGCCAGCCGTTACCACGTTCTCGATCTCGCACCAGGTGCGCTCCTCGCCGGCGACGAGCTGGTCCAGGCGCTTCTTCGCGTCCTCGATCAGGTAGGTGCGATACTCGGCCACGTTGAAGTGCGCCGTCGCGCGCGGTTCCTCTTCCGCCAGCCACTCGATGGAGTGGAGGACCGTGACGACGCCGTTGGCCTGCCGGCCCAGGTCGAGGGCGAACCCCAGGGCCTGGAGCGACGCCGGCGAGAAGTCCATGGCGCACACGATGCGCTTGAAGGTCACGTCCCCGGGCGCGCCATGCGCCTGGGGCGGGACGGTCAGCACCGGGCACGGTGCCCGGTGCAGGGTCTGCTCGGTCACCGAACCGTGCAGGAGACGGTTGAACCCGCTCCGGCCGTGCGTGCCCATCACGATGAGGTCCGAGGGGATGGTGAGAGCCTGGTCGACGATGGTGTTCACTGGATCGCCAGACTCGGCGACCAGATAGGGCCCCACCGCCGCGGCGCCCATGGCCTCGGCCTGGCGCTGCATCGCGGCGACCACTTCCTCGCGCGTGGACGGGTAGACCACCTGCACCGACTCGCCGAGCGTGCCCGGCGGGACCTGGATCGCGTCGAAGGTCGGCACGACGTGCAGCAGCGACAGCCTGGCGCCGTACCAGACCGTGAACGCCGCCGCATAGGCCAGGGCCGGGCGCGACGCTTCGCTCAGATCCGTCGGGCAGAGGATGTGTTTGAACTCGACCATAACGACTCCTGTGACGATATGCGGAACGAGTGAAGCATCATGCCGCGAGGTGCCTTATACCGTAATCGAAAAGCAGGAACTGTGCCGTCCCGATCCAACCGAGGGACCCGTCCCGTGCCTGCTCCAGGCCATCACCGGTTCACGGGGTACTTCGACAGCTTTCGCTGCAGCGAGCGCCTGTGCAGGCCGAGCACGCGGGCGGCCTGCGAGACGTTGCCCCCGCAGTCGGTCATGACCCTCTGGATGTGTTCCCATTCCACGCGGGCGAGCGAGGGCACCGTGAACTCGCGGGGCTCGCCGGGCGCGGCCTTCTCCGTGTCTTCCTTCTCGAGCGCCGCCACGACCTGGTCCGCGTCGACGGGCTTGGTCAGGTAGTCGGAGGCGCCGCGCTTCAGGCTCTCCACCGCGGTGGCGATGGCGCCGTAGCCCGTGAGCACCACGATGCGTGTCGTCTGGTCGATGGCGTGCAGCTCCGCGACCACGTCGAGGCCGTGGCCGTCCGGCAGTCGCAGGTCCACCAGGGCGTACTCGGGGCTCTCCTGGCGGGCCGACGCGAGGGCCTCGGCGGCGGTGGCGGCGCGCGTCACCTCGAATCCGCGGGCCGTGAGCGCTTTCGCCATGCGCAGCGCGAACACGTCGTCATCGTCGAGGAGCAGGAGCGTGCGGTCGTCGTTCATGCAGAGGGTCCTTCGGTTGTGGCGACCGGCAACAGCAGGGTCGCCGTCGTGCCCTCCCCTGGCGTGGACGAGAGCGACAGGCTCCCGCCCCAGCGCTCGGCGAAGGTGCGCGCGAGGAACAGGCCGAGGCCGAACCCCGAGCCGACGGGCTTGGTGGTGAAGAACGGCTCGCCCGCGCGCTGCAGCGTGCCGGCTGCCATTCCAGATCCGCGGTCCGCGACCCGGAAGCGGACCAGGTTGCGTTGAACGTCCACGCTGACCTCCACGGGGGCGCCGGCCGGCGACGCGTCGAACGCGTTCTTCACCAGTGTCCGCAGGGACCGCGCCGCCGCCTCGAGCGGCACCTGCACGCTCGGGATTCCGGCCCCGATCGCCGGCAGCACCCGTTCGCGGTCACGGGGGCCGAACGTCTGGAGCATCGCCTCGACGATGCGCGCCGGCGGCAGCGTCTGTGCCTCGTGTGCCACCGAGGCATCGGCGCGCCCGCTCATCTGGTCCAGGATCTCGCGGCAGCGATCCACCTGTGACCTGATGAGCCCGGCGTCTTCGGCGATCTCGGGCGGCACGCCCGTTCCTGACGCGGCGAGCTCCAGTTCGTGCGCCGCCACCGCGATGGCGCTGAGAGGGGTGGCCAGCTCGTGGGCCGCACCCGCGGCCAGCGTGGTGAGCGACGCCAGCCGCTCCTGCTGCGCGGCCATGCGCCGCGCCTCGGCGAGGGCGCGCTCGCGGGCTTCGAGCGCCAGGCGGATCCGCGTGACGAAACTGCCCGTCAGCAGGGCGGCCGCGGCAAACGCGACGCCCATCCCCACCTGGTGGCTCAGCGCGGGGTCCATGCCGGCGTGCCCCGCGTGCGGATCCACCAGGTTGCGGAGCGGTGTGACGAAGAGAAGGCCGTAGCCGATGATCGACGCACCCGCCGCGGCCCATGTCCAGCCGGCGTTCAGGGTGACCGCCGCCAGCGTGATGTAGACCAGATAGCTGATGGTGAAGGGATTCGACGGCCCGCCGGTGAGGACCATCAGGGCCGTGAGGATGCCGATGTCGAAGAGGATGAGCCCGCCGAGGGTGCCCACCGACGGCTCGGAGCCGCGTCGCAGCATGACGTCGAGCCATGCGTTGCTGGCCACCTGCGCGGCCAGCAGGAGCAGGACCCCGCCCTCGGGGAACGCGACGCCGAGAATGGAGCGTGCGATGACCAGGGTCGCCACGGCGCCCAGCGCGACGGCCCAGCGAAACCGGGCCAGCCAGCGGGCCGTGACCACGGGGCCGGCTTCAGGCCCCCACGAGGCCTCGGCCCGGGCGGGAGCGGCGTCGAGCTCCCCTGAGTCAATTTGCCGCACCACGGCTTCCATCGTCTCACGTAGGCTACACGCAAATGCGTGCGTCCCGCCCCGCCGCCCTTCTCCTCTCGGCCCTCCTCACCGGCGTTTCCGGCAGGGCCGCCGGTCCGCCGATTCTCACCGTGGAGGGCCGATCGAGCCAGACCCCGTGGGCCGCGTCGCTCGGCCGGTTCGTCGCTGTCGCGTGGGGCGCGAGCGTGGACGGGAAGGCGGATGTCTACGTGGCGCTGAGCCAGGACGAGGGGCGCACCTTCGGCCGGCCGGTCCGCGTGAACGACATCGAGGGTGAGGCGCGCCTCGGCGGAGAACTGCCGCCGCGCGTCGCGCTCGTCTCACGAGCGGGCGGAGGTGCGCCTGAGATCGTCGTGGTGTTCGGGTCGAAGGGGACGGGCACGGCGATCAAGGTGTCGCGGTCCCTGGACGGCGGGCGAACCTTCGCCCCGGGACGCGCGTTGCAGGCCCCTGGCGCCGCTGGCGACCGCGGGTGGCACGCCATGGCGCTCGACGCGGCGGGCGCCGCACACGTGATGTGGCTGGATCACCGCGGCCTGGCAGCCAGAAAGACCCAGGGCCACGATCACCACGAGGCCGCGGCCATCGACGGCGTTGCGATGGCGCAGTTGTCCGGCCTCTACTACGCGCGGGAGGGACCCGATACGACCTCGGGCGAACGCGAGCTGCTGAAAGGCGTCTGCTATTGCTGCAAGGTGGCCATGGCCGCGGGCCCGCGCGGCGAGATCTACGCCGCCTGGCGGCACGTATACGCCGGCAACATCAGGGACATCGCCTTCATGGCGTCTCGCGACGGCGGGCGGTCGTTCGATCCGCAGGGCCGCGTGAGCCAGGACGACTGGCACCTCGCCGGCTGCCCGGACGACGGGCCGGCGATGGTCGTGGACGCGGAGGGCACGGTGCACGTGGTCTGGCCCACGGTGATGGGCGGCGAAACGCCCGAGGGCGCGCTGTTCTACGCGTCGTCACGTGACGGCCGGACGTTCTCGCCACGCGTGCGCATCCCCACGCTCGGCAGCCCGAAACCCATGCACCCGCAGGTCGTGGCGGACGGGGCGGGGCGTCTGACCGTCGCGTGGGACGAGGTACTGGACGGCGTGCGCCAGGCCGCGATGCGGACACTGACATTCGACGAGGCCGGCCAGCCTCGCTTCGGCGCGACCACACTCCTCGGTGCGCGCGGCACCCCGTCCTCGTACCCGGTCCTCGTCCCGACGCCTCGCGGAACGCTCGCCGTCTACGTCGACGGCGAGCCCGGCGCATCGGTCATTCGCGCAGGGGGATCGTGAGACCCGCTCCGAGCCTCCAGGCTCCCAGGCCTCCAAGGCCCAAGCCCCAAGCCCCAAGCCCCAAGCCCCAAGCCCCAAGCCCCTACTTAGGCAGCCTCTCCGGCATCTCCGCCACCACGTAGGTCATCACCGCCAGTGACGCCGCCGCCTTCGACACCTCCGCCGGGAGAATCCGCTCGACCGTGTCGGCCGGCGTGTGGTGGATGGTGAAGTACTTCGTCGAATCGCCAGAGTAGGCCATCATCGGCACGCGTCCGAGCTGGGCGATGGGGCCGATGTCGGCGCCGCCGCCGCCGGGTCCGATGCTCTGCATGTCGATGCCGGCCAGCAGCGTCCCGATGTCGGCGATGATGCGCCGCGCCGATTCGGACCCGCTGAAGGCGAGTCGCGCCGGCGCGAAGACGCCTGAATCCGACTCGATCGCCAGGACGTGGTTCTCGGCCTCGGCGGCATGGGCGTCCCGATAGGCCGTGCCGCCGCGCAGGCCGTTCTCCTCGTTGGTGAAGAGCACCACGCGCACGGTCCGCCTCGGCTGGATC
This sequence comes from Vicinamibacterales bacterium, assembly GCA_050249615.1. Lineage (GTDB taxonomy): Bacteria > Acidobacteriota > Vicinamibacteria > Vicinamibacterales > UBA2999 > VFZN01. The sequence goes on along the minus strand of JBFWQE010000010.1, from coordinate 59,057 downwards.
CCGAGCTTCTTCATCAGGCGCACGCCTTCCCACGTGACGATGCAGCCGACCGCATCGTCGGACGCCCCGGTGCCGGGGTCCCACGAGTCGAAATGGCACCCGACCAGGACGATCTCGTCGGGACGCTCGCGCCCGACCAGCTCGCCGATGACGTTGGCCGACTCGACGTCCGGCTCGAATCGCGCCTCCATCTTGAGACGCACGCGAACCGTGCGCCCGCGATTCACGATGCGGTGGATGCGCTGCGAGTCCTCCACCGAGATCGCCGCGGCGGGAATCTTCGGCGCATCGTCGCCGTACGCCATGCCACCCGTGTGCGTCGTGCGGAGGCCCATCGGGCCGACCGATCGCAGGAGCATGCCGACGGCGCCGTGCCGCGCCGCAGCGCGTGCGCCGCCGGATCGATAGGCCACCGTCTCGCCGTAGTTCGTGTACGGCACGTCGAACAGCACTATGCGGCCTCTGGCCTCGGCCGAGCGCTTCTGGAGCTCCTCCATCGAAGAGACGACCATCACCTCGGCTTCGATGCCATCGGGCGGGGTGGCCACGCTGCCGCCGAGCCCGAGCAAGGGAATGGCGTGATGCGGCGGGTCGATGATCTCGAGGCTCTCCTCGCCACGCACCCACCGGGGCGCCATCACCTTCTCGGTGCGGACGCGCTCGAGCCCGTCCTTCTTCATGGTTTCCACGGCCCAGGCGATGGCCCGCGTGAGGTTGTCGGAGCCGGTGAGACGGGCGCCGTAGGTGTCGGTCAGCTCGGCCAGCCGGTCCCAGCCGAACTGGTCGGCCGTCGCGGCCGAGATCAGGCGCTGGGCGTTGTCACGGTAGGGGGTGAGCCAGCCCGGAACCTGGGCCTGGGCACCATCGGCCCCGGCGGAAAGGGCCGCCGGCCATCCCGCGGCCGCGGCCAGCCCGAAACCCGCTGCGAAGAGAAAGGCAAGCATCCGGTACATGGGCGCGGATTATAATCGGGACGGTTCCCATGCCCCTCTTCGCCCGTGCCGTCTACATCGTCGTGGGCCTTTCCTCCGTCGGGTTGGCCACGCTCGGCGCCCTGCTGCCAGGGCTGCCGACGACGGTCTTCCTGCTGGTAGCGCTGTGGGCCTTCTCGCGCTCCAGCGAGCGGCTGCACGGTTGGGTGAAGCGGATGCCGATTTTCCGCGAGGCGCTGGTCCACGTGGAACGCTATCACGCGGACCGATCGATCTCGCGCGGCGTGAAGCTGGTGGCCGTGTCCTGCGCCTGGTTCTCGGTGGCGCTCTTCTTCGTCAGCCGCGGCCTCGAGCCCTCGCTGACGGCCGTCATCCTCGTGACCCTGGCCATGGCGTGTACCATCTTCATGGCCCTCACCCGCACGGCCACGCCCGAGCGGCGCTGACCTGCGTTCGCTCGATCGCTTCGCCACGCGAGCTTCGGCGGGTCAAGTCCGCCCGCACCTGTTCGCACCTGCCCGCACCCGTTCGCACCTGCCCGCACCCGTTCGCACCTGCCCGCACCTGTTCGCACCTGCCCGCACTCGTTCGCACCCGCCCGCACCTGCCCGCACCTGCCCGCACCCGGTCAGAACCCCAGAGCGTAGACCAGCCGGAAGGTCCGCCCCATCTCGGGCAGCTGGTCTTTCACGTAGTTCAGGTGATTCCGGTACAGCCGGTTGGTTGCATTCTCGAGCCGCGCGGTGATCGTGTTGAGCAGCCGTCCCTGCGTGAACGAGTAGGACGCGTGGAACCGGAGCGTGGCCCAGCCGGCCGTCGGCGTCTCATCCCCGTAGATGCGGGTCTGGTCCGCCACGGCCGTGACGGACGTGCCTGCCTGGAAGGCATTCTTCTGGTAACGCAGGCCCGCGATGCCTCGGTACGGCGGGATGCGGGGCAGCGCTTCCTCCGTATCGTCCAGGCGCCCGCGCACCATGTCGAAGGTGAACTCCACCGTCCACTCCGGCGTGAGCTTCACGTCGCCGTGCGCCTCCATGCCCCAGAGCGTGGCGTCGCGCCCCTGGAATTCGACGAACGGCAGGCCTTCGCCGTGCCCGTGGCCCTCGCCTTCCCCTTCCTCGCCGTGCTCCACGCCAAACCGGTCGTCGAACTCCTCCTCGCGCTCCTCGAATTCCTCGTCGCTGAGCGGGTTGCGGAAGATGAAGTTGCCGATGGCGTTGTGGAAGAACGACACTTCGCCCTCGAAGCGATCGCCGCGCACGCGCACGGCGAGATCGAAGCCCAGCGCGCGCTCGGCCTTCAGGGCGGGGTTGCCTATCTCGTACGCGAAGTTGCCCAGGTGCGGGCCGAAGAAGTAGAGCTCCTCGAGGGCCGGTGGCCGCGCCGCGCGGGCCAGGCTCGCGGCAATCACGAGGTTGTCCTTGGCGGCCTCCGGGCGGACCAGCAGGCCCACCGAGCTGGACCACTCGGTGAAGTCCCGGTTCGGCAGCCCGTTCTCGGGCGTGTACTTGGTGTGATCCAGACGGCCGCCGAACTGGAGCGTCGCGTGCGACCACGCGACTTCCTCGTAGGCGAACGCGGCCAGGCTGTTCTGATCAACAGGCGGCGACAGCGCCTCGGCGCCGCGGGCCGCGAACTGGCGGTTGAGCAGCCACCCGCCCACGCTGCCGAGGAGCGCGCCCGTCTTCCTGTGTGACAGCAGCACCTCGCCTTCGAGCGTGTCGTTCTCGAAGGTCGTGCCCACCTCGGCGCCTTCCAGCTCCTGGTGCTCGTACCGCCGGACGCCGAAGGTGGCCCGATAGGACTGGATGAATCCGGGCAGGGCCGATCCGCCGGCGCGGATGTTGAACGCGTGACGCCGCGGCGTGAGGTTGATCTGCCCTTCCTCGACCACCGGGATGCCGTACTTCTGATCGGTGTATCCGTAGCTGGCGCCGACGTAGGAGTTCTCGCCGGTCCAGGCGCCGCCGAAGCTGGCCGTGCCCGTGCGCGACTGCGTGTTGGCGGCGTCGCCTTCCGGCGTGCTGTACTCGCCCATCCGCTGACCACTGCCGCCGAAGTGGAACGCCCACTGGCCGTTGCCGACGTGAATGTCGCCCGCGCCGCCCGCCTGGCCGCCGTTGGTACCGAGGTCGAACGTGAAGTTGCCCGATGTGCCCGTGAAGCGTTCACTGGGGATCTGGTCGGTGATCACGTTGACGAGGCCGCCAATCGCGTTCGCGCCGTAGAGCAGCGTGGCGGGCCCGCGAACCACCTCGAGCTTGCTGGCCGCCGCCGGGTTGATGGGCACGCCGTGATCACCCGACTGGCTGGAGATGTCCCCCATGCGCTGGCCGTCCTCGAGCACGACCACGCGATCGCCATCCAGGCCGCGGATGACGGGGCGCGCCGGCGCCGCGCCAAACGACCGCGTCGCGATGCCCGGCTCGGACTGCAGGGTACCGGCGACGGTGCTGTCCAACTGGCGCGTCAGATCCTGGCCCGTGAGCACGGAGGTGGGCTGGTAGGACTCGAACTGCGGGCGCGGATTGGGGCTCACCGAGACGACCTCGGCAAAGTGAAGGTCGAACTCCACGGAGAGATCCAGCGTGGCGGGCGAGGTGCCGACGGTTACCTCGGTGCGTCGCGTCGTGTAGCCCTCGGCACGCACACCCACGTGATAGTTCCCGGGCGGCACCCCCTCGAAGCGGTACGTGCCGTCGTCGGCGGTCCGGGTCTCGCGCCGGAGCTCGTCGATGACAACGAGCGCCCCGGCCATGGGCTGGCCGCCGTCGGCCTGCGTCACCGTGCCGGTCAGCGTGGTCCCGGTCTGCCCGAAAACCGGGCCGGCGCCGAGTGCCAGGACGGCGGCGATAATTACGGGTATGAAGGGCGTGCGCATATCCTGAGAGCGTACTGCGCCCGCGGGCCGGCGGTGACCCAAAGCCGTCGGATTGCCTTCCCGGGGCAATGGATGGTTGCAAACGGGCCCCGGAAGGCACGGAAAGGTCGAAGCGATGCAGCGGTCAGCGATGTGGACGACAGTCATGGCAGCCGGGTTCCTCCTTGGATTGGCCGGCTCGGCCGAGGCCCAGGCGGGTGCCATCCAGGGCGTGGTGACCACGCGCGCGCGGTCGCTCCCCTCCATCCGCGTGACGTTCGACCAGAAGGTCTGCGGCGCGGAGCTTCCGGATCAGTCCATCCTGGTGAACGCGGGGGGACGCCTGGCCAATGCGGTGGTCACGCTTGCCGGCGTGAAGGCCGCGGCACCCGCCCGCGAGGTGTCGGTCATGAACGACGGATGCGCCTTCGTCCCACGTGTGCAGGTGGTGGCGCCGAATGGCACGTTGAAGACCTCGAGCAAGGACCCGGTACTCCACACCACCGTGGTCCAGCAGGCCGACGGCCGGCAGCTGTTCAACCTGGCCGTGCCCATCCCGGGAATCGAGATTGCCAAACCGCTGGGCGCCGCCGGCGTGCTGCGCGTGGGCTGCAGCACCCACCAGTGGATGCGTGGCTGGATTGTCGTCACCGACGAGATCTCTGCCGTCACCAGCGTCGATGGCACGTTCACCCTGCCGGACATCCCGCCGGGCACGTATGAGCTGCGCATCTGGCACGAGGCGCTCCGGGCCGCGCCGGTGAAGGTGACGGTCGCGGCCGGCAAGCCGGCGCTGGTGACGATCGAGATGAAGTGAGGCGCCGCGAGGGATGCGCCTTCAGAGGGTTCGATAGGAGAACAGCCGGACGAGCTCCAGGCTCTCGAGCCGATCGAAGTCCTTGTCCAGCGTCCAGACGAGCGCGCCGAGGTCGTGCGCCATGGCTGCGATGAGCAGGTCCGCGAGGCCAAAGCGCTCACCATGCTCCGCGGCCCGATCGGTCCAGTCCTCCACGGTCTTCCAGGTGTCGTCGGAGGGGACGAGGACGGGAAGAGCCGCCAGCCGGTCCAGCACCGGCCGCCGGTCCTGCTGGGACAGCCCGGCGCGCAGTTCCTGTCGGACGGGCTGAGGCACCGCGACCAGATCCGCTTCGATGAGCTCGCCCAGGACAGCCGCCTCGTGACCGGGCGGACGGCCGCGCAGCACCGCCACCCAGACCGAGGTGTCCACGACGATCATCAGCGCACCGGCTTGCCGCGCAGCGTGGTCGGATCCACGTCGAAGGTCACCTTGCCGAAGAGGGCCTTCAACTCCTCCGTCTTGCTCCGGCGCACGACCTCCTTCAACGCGTGAACGACCGTGTCGGTCTTCGACTTGAATCCCAGAACCGCGCGAGCGTCATCGATCAGGGCTTCCGGCAGGTCCAAGGTCGTGCGCATACGACAACGCTAGTTCATATGCATTGATATGTCAACTTGCGGGACCGTCATATGCCTTCAGGCATATCATCAACGCATGGAGGGCATCTGGATTCCACTCACCGAACGGCCATCAGTGCCGCGTCGGTCCGCCAATACCAGGTCCCGTCCACCAGCGCGGGCGACGCCAGCGTGCGGCCGCCCAGCTCGTTCGTGTGCAGCAGCTTGAACTCGCGACCGGCCTGGACCACGAATGTCCGGCCTTCGTCGTTGGTGAAGAACACCTTGCCGTTCACGGCGACCGGCGAGGCCGAGAAGCCTTCTCGCTGTGCCGCTCCGAGGCGGCCCTGGTAGACGAGGGTCCCTGTCGGGGCTTCGTACACGGTGAGGATGCTCTGCATGTCGTTCACGAGGTACAGCAGGTCGTCCACGACAATGCCCGACGGGACGAAGGGTGAGCCCTTCGGGGTGCTCCAGGCGACGTGCGTCCGCGTGACGTCACCCGACCCGCCCGGGCGAATCGCGAACGTCGGGCCCGCGCGGCCGGAGGACGCGAACACGAGCCCGTGTGCGACGACGGGCGTGGGGATGACCTCGAACGTCATGCCGCGGACCGTCCAGAGCTCGCGGCCCGTGTCGGGGTCATAGGATGCGACCCGGCGCTGGCCCGACACGACGAGCTCGTCGCGCGCCCCTGCATCGATGACGACCGGTGTGCCCCAGCCCACGGTTTCCGTCCGGGGCGTCTGCCACAGCGTCCTGCCCGTGGCCTTGTCGAACGCCGCGACGAACGCGGTCTGGTTCGTGGTCGGGTTCTGGTCCTGGTAGAGGAAGATGCGGTCCTTGTAGAGGACGGGCGAGCCGGCGGGCCCGTGGTAGTTGTCGATGACGCCGAAGCGGCGGTGCCACACGAGCCTGCCGGAGAAGTCGAAGGCCGCCAGGCCGTGCCGGCCGAACGAAGCGAACACGCGCTGGCCGTCGGTGACCGGCGTGGCCGAGGCGTAGCCATTCTTCGGGTGCACCTGCTCCACGCCCTCCTGCGGCAGGAAGGTTTCCCACAGCACTTTCCCGTCGGCACGGCTGAACGCGAGCATCGACAGCCGCCGCCCGTTGTCGCGCGCTGTGGTAAGGAAGACGCGATCGCCCCAGACGATGGGCGACGAGTTGCCTCGTCCTGGCACGGGCACCTTCCACTGCACGCGGGAGGTGGGCGACCAGGTGTCGGTGTAGGCGCCCCCGGGGACAAGCCCCTGTCCCGACGGCCCGCGCCAGCGCGGCCAGTACTTCGCGCCCTCTCCGTCAACGGGGATGAGGCGCACCTCCTCCTGCGCGGACAGCAGCGGAACGACCAGCGCGACCGTGGCGGCAAGCACGCGAAGCAGTGGATGGCGCCTCATGCGGCGATTGTAAGCACCTCCCATACAATCTGCCCATGCCTCGTGTCGTTCCGGCCATCGCGCTGATGATTCTCCTGGGGTCGACGTGGGCGCCAGCCCAGCCGTCACCGCAGATCCGTGTCGTCCAGGTGAGCGCCCCCGATGCTCGCCGGCCGGCCGAGGCCTCGGTCGCCATCAACCCGACCAACCCCGAGCACGTGATCGCCACCTTCATCCAGAGCACGGCACCCGGCCAGCAGCCGCGCTCCACCAACTGGGGCTATGTCTCCACGGACGGCGGGCTCACGTGGACGGGGGCGCCGGCCGCCAATCCCGGCAAGCGGGTCCAGGGAGACGACGTGATCGTGTTCGGTCGGGACGGGACGGCGTTCCACACCTACATCGCCTTCGACGGCATCCGCGTGAATCGCCCGGATGTCGCGTCCACGGGGATCTTCGTGCGGCGGACCACCGACGGTGTCACGTGGGAGGCGCCCGTGCCCGTTGTCGATCACGTGAACACGGCCATCCCGTTCGAGGACAAGCCGTGGACGGTGGTGGATCGCGCAGAGAGCTCGCCGCATCGCAGCAACATCTACGTGGCGTGGACGCGATTCGACGTATACGGCAGCGCCGATCCGTTGCACCGCACGCACATCTGGTTCGCCAGGTCACGTGACGGCGGGCGATCGTTCCAGCCGCCGCTGCGCATCTCGGACGACTCGGGCGACGCGCAGGACAGCGACGACACGGTGGAGGGCGCCGTGCCGGCCGTGGGCCCGAAGGGCGAGGTGTACGTGGTGTGGGCCGGCCCGAAGGGGCTCTCGTTCGATCGCTCGGACGACGGCGGATGGACGTTTGGCGCCGACACGGTGATTGGCACGCTCACCGGAGGCTGGGATATCCCCGTGCCGGGCGTGGCGCGGCACAACGGCATGCCGGTGACGGCGGTGGACCTCTCGGCCGGCCCCGGCCGCGGCACGATCTACGTGAACTTCATCGACGAGCGCAACGGCGACACGGACGTCTTCCTGCTGGCCTCGCGCGACGGCGGGCGCACGTGGGACGCGCCGGTGCGCGTGAACGACGACCCGAAGGGGGCGGCGCAGATGTTCACGTGGATGGCGGTGGACCCTGCGGACGGGTCCGTCAACATCGTCTTTCACGACCGGCGGGGCCTGTCGGGCACCATGACGGGCGTCACGCTGGCCCGCAGCCTCGACGGCGGGAAGACCTTCGTCAACCACAAGGTCCCCGTCGAACCGTTCGACTGCTGCGCGGCGTCTTCGTTCGTGGGCGACTACAACGGCGTGGACGCCTACGCCGGCCGCGTCGTCGCGGTGTTCCCCACGGTGAGCGGGCCTGAGCAGCGCATCCTGGCCGCCGCGATGCGCTTCCGCCCCGGAACGCAGACGCTGATGTAGCCGGGGCCTGGCACGAAAGGGTCGAATTCGATGCAGTTTCTGCGTACGTTGCTCGTGGCTGGACTGTTTACGGCGGCCCTTCACGCCCAGGAGCGACCGGCCGCCCTGGGCCAGGCCAGCATCACCTGGCTCTACTACAAGGACCTCCCCGCCGCGATGCGCTTCTACGAGGACATCCTGGGCCTGACGCTGACCGTGGATCAGGGCTGGGCCAAGGTCTACCAGACCTCGCCGACCTCCTTCATCGGGCTGGTGGACGAGCAGCGCGGCATGCACCGCGCCTCGGACACCAAGCCGGTGGCCGTGGCCTTCGTCACCGCTGACGTCGATGCGTGGCACGCCTGGCTGGTCGCACGGGGGGTCAGGATGCGCAGCGCGGTGGCCGACTCGAAGTCGTTGCCCATCCGGGGCTTCACGGCGTACGATCCCGAAGGTTACACCCTCGAGTTCGAGACGTTTCGAGACGACCCGCAGAACACGAAGATCCGAGCGCTGCTGAAGGCTCCCCGATGACGATGCGATTGTTGGTGACGTTCCTGGCGGCCGGCCTGACGGCCAGCCCCGCCTCCGCGCGGTTCGACGACGACGCGCTTCGGCACGCCGAGCTCGCCGCCCAGGCCGCGGCGCCCGCCGCCAACCAGGAGCGCGACTTCCTGACCCGCGTCCGGCGCCTCACCGTGGAGGGCCGGCGCGCGGGCGAGGGCTACTGGTCGCCGGATGGCACGCGGCTGGTCTTCCAGAGCGAGCGCGATCCGTCGAACCCCTTCTACCAGATCTACGTCCTGGACTTCGCCACGGGGGAGACCAGGCGCATCTCGCCGGGCATCGGCAAGACCACCTGCGCCTTCTTCCGCCCAGGCACCGACCAGATCCTCTTCGCGTCGACGCACCACGACCCGAAGTCGAAGCAGATCCAGGACGAGGAGCTGGCCTTCCGCGCCTCCGGCAAAGAGCGCCGCTACGCGTGGGACTACGACCCGGAGATGGAGATCTACGCCTTCGCGGAGAAGACCGGCGCGATGACGCGGCTCACCAACGCGAAGGGCTACGATGCCGAGGCCAGCTACTCCCCCGACGGGCAGTGGATTGCGTTCTCGTCGATGCGCGACGCGTACAACCGCCAGCTGTCGCCGCAGGAGCAGAACCAGCTCGAGACCGACCCCAGCTACTTCGGCGAGATCTACATCATGAAGGCCGACGGGTCGGACCAGCGCCGCCTCACGACCGAGCCCGGTTACGACGGCGGCCCCTTCTTCACCCACGACGGCCAGCGCATCGTCTGGCGGCACTTCGACGAGCAGGGGCTCATCGCCGACATCTGGACGATGAAGCTGGACGGGACGGACAGGAAGCAGATCACCAGCTTCAAGTCGATGAGCTGGGCGCCCTACGAGCACCCGTCGGGTGAGTACTTCCTCTTCGCCTCGAACAAGCTGGGCTTCGAGAACTTCGAGGTCTTCATGGTGGACAAGGCCGGCGCGAAGGAGCCGGTGCGCGTCACCTATTCGGATGGCTTCGACGGCCTGCCGGTGCCGTCACCGGACGGGAAGCAGCTGGCCTTCACGTCGAGCCGGTCTGGCGGCGGCGCGGGGCAGATCTTCCTGGCGCAGTGGAACCACGAGAACGCGATGAAGGCGCTCGCGGCGGCGGGGCCTCGCAAGTAGGTTCGCACGTTGATTCAAAGCACGAAGGTTCACGACATGCGTCTCACGATTCGCCTGACCATATTCGCCCTCCTTTTCGCCGCAGGCGCCGCCCACGGACAGACGGGCGCGGCCGTGCGGTCGCCAACGCGCGCGCACGTGGAGGTGCTCGCCTCGCCGAAGCTCGAGGGGCGGCTCGCCGGATCGGCCGGCGAGAAGCTGGCCGCCGAGTATTTGGTGAAGGAGCTGCAGCGGATGGGCGCAAAGCCGCTGCCCGGCCAGGCCGACTACCGCCTGCCGTTCTCCTTCACCGCGGGCTCGAAGGACGCGGGCTCCACCATCACGGTGCAGCGCGACGGCGCGCCGGCGCGCACGTTCGGCACCCGCGAGCAGGTGATGGCGCTCTCCTATTCGGACAACGGCGAGGTGAGCGGCCCGGTGGTCTTCGCAGGTTACGGCCTCGTCGTCCCGCCGAACCAGAACTTCAGCTACGACAGCTACCAGGGCCTGGACGTGAAGGACAAGGTCGTGGTGGTGCTCCGCTACTTTCCCGAGGACGCGGACATGCAGACGCGCGCGGCCGTGGCGCGCTACTCGGATCTGCGGTACAAGGCGCAGGCGGCGCGGCAGCGTGGCGCGAAGGCGCTGGTCGTGATCACCGGCCCACGGTCACCGAACGCCGGCAACATCGTCCCGATGACGTTCGATACGGCGCTGGCGGGCTCCGGCCTGGTGGCGACCAGCGCGAACGGCGACGTCGCGCAGGCGATCTTCGCGGCCGTGCCGGACAAACCGCTCGAGGCCGTGCAGAAGGAGCTGGACAGCGGCAACCCGCACGTGGCGGGCTTCGAGGTGCCTGGCGTCACGCTCACGGTGAAGGCGGACGTGGCGCGCGAGCGGCAGACGGGCCACAACGTCGTGGGCTACTTCCCCGCCTCGATGACGGCCGCCGCCGTGGACAAACCGTGGGTGGTCATCGGCGCGCACTACGACCACCTGGGCCGCGGCGCCACCGGCAGCTCGCTTGCGTCGAAGGAGCAGGCGGGGCAGATTCATCACGGCGCCGACGACAACGCATCGGGGACGTCCGCGGTGCTCGCCATCGCCGAGGCGCTCTCGAAGCAGCCGCGCACGCGCAACCTGGCCGTCGCGTTCTGGTCGGCGGAGGAGCTCGGGCTGATCGGGTCGAACCACTTCGTCACCACGCCACCCGTCCCCATCGCCGAGATGGCGGCGTACCTGAACTTCGACATGGTGGGCCGCTCCACCGACAACAAGCTCACCGTGCAGGCGACGGGCACCAGCCCGATGTGGCCGAAGATGCTGGAGCAGGCCAATGTGGCGGCCGGCTTCGACCTGATCCTCCAGGAGGATCCCTACCAGCCGACCGACGTGAGCAGCTTCAACCAGGCGGGCGTGGCCTCGCTGGCCTTCTTCACCGGCGCGCACGTCGACTACCACAAGCCGACCGACACGGCCGACAAGATCAACTACGAGGACCTGGACCGCATCGCGGCGTTCGCGACCGACATCACGCGCCGCCTGCTGGACCTGGAGCAGGCGCCGCAGTTCACCAAGGTCGAACAGAAGACCCAGGGCGGCGGACGCGCCGGCATGCGTATCTTCACCGGCACGATTCCCGACTACGCCACCGAGGTGAAGGGGCTGCTGCTGGGCGGCGTCATCGGCGGCGGCCCGGCCGAGCAGGCTGGCCTGCAGAAGGGCGACGTCATCGTCGAGATCGCCGGGCAGTCCATCGCGAACATCTACGACTACACCTATGCGCTGGAGTTGCTGAAGATCGGCCAGCCGGCAAAGGTGGTCTACATGCGGGGCGGCGAGCGGCGCGAGACGCAGCTGACGCCGGCGGCCCGGAAGTAGTGACGGACCGCCCCGGGCCCACGGCCATCGGGCGTCCGGGGGCTGATCGGCGAAAGCTCTTCCGTGGTATCCTCCGCGCGCTGGAGGCATGACCCCATGACGCGACTGCTGTCTTCGATCGCCCTCGCCCTTTTCCTCGCGCTCGGCGCGGCAGCGGCAACCGCCCAGAACGACATCTCCGGTGACTGGACCCTCACCATCAACGGGCCGCAGGGCATCATCGACACCGACGCCAACTTCAAGCAGGACGGCGAGAAGGTGACGGGCACCTTCAGCGGCCCGACCGGTGACGCCGCGGTGGAGGGCACGATGAACGGGACGACGCTCTCGCTCGCATTCAACGTGGACACGCCTCAGGGACCCATCGACATCAAGATGAGCGCGGAGGTCAGCAGCACCGAGATGAAGGGGATGCTGGACTACGGGATGGGCACCGCGGACTTCACCGGCAAGCGCAAGTAGCCCCCCGCAGGCTGCCAGCCCGCGCCCGCGTCAGCGCGACGTCATCGCCACCATGTCGGCGACGACCGTGCGGCCGTTCAAGGGCTGCGTCGGCCGGCTGTTGCCGTGGATGATGTCGGCGAAGGCCCGGATCTGCGCGGTGTCCAGCTCGATGGGCATCGTCAGCACGATCCACTTCACGCCCTCGGTGCACGGCGGGGTCGTCAGCGATCCGTCGTAGCGGTACGACGTCCGCACCGCGGGCAGCAGCGCGTCGACGTCCACCTTCACGTGCTCGTAGTGCGTCTCCACGCCCTTCGTGCGCGGCAGGTTGGCCCACACCGGCTCGAACGCGCGGTTGTGCCAGCCCTCCTCGATGAGGACGGCCACGACCGCAAGCGCCCCGGACGCCGCTCGGTGCACCATGTGCATCTCCATCGGGAAGCGACGCCCGGAGAGCAGGTGCTCGCTCGGGTTGTGGAAGTGGTACTGCACCAGCTCGTACGCGGTGTCCCCCAGAAAGAGTGTGTCCCCGTCGTCGTAGTTCACCTGGATGGTGTGGCCGTTGTTGATGCCGTCGGCGACGTGCTCGTGGTGGGCGATGCGGAGCGTGGCGGCCGGGAACTGCAGCTTCAGCGCGGGCGTGAGGCCGCCGCGGGCGGGCAGGACGATGTCGATGGGGGATTGCGCGCGGCCGTCGCGGCAGGCCGCGAACGCGGGGCTCAGATCGCCCCAGTGCCCGGGCCCTTCCTCGCCCTCGTAGTGCCAGACCGGATCGTGCGGTTCGGGCGCGACGGAGGGGCGGGTGCCGGGCGGCGGTGTCGCGTGGGCAGCTGGTTCAACGCCGGGCGGCACAGTCCTGGTTGGCGCCTCACGATTGCACGCGGCCACCGCCACGGCCACGGCCACCACCAGCGCGGCCGCCCCAAGCCCTCGCCTGCTCCAGGCCCTGGTTTCCATGCGTCTATTGTCGCGCTGGCGGGCGCGGAACGAAAGCGGCCGGGCGTGAAGGCCCGGCGAACCCGCCTAGAACGCCACCAGGTTTCGCGCCGCCGCCAGGATCTCGGCGTCGCTCACCAGGAACACCTCCTCGAGCGGCGGCGAGTAGGGCACGGGCGTATCGAGCGCTCCGAGCACGCGCACGGGCGCATCCAGCGACTCGAACGCCTCCTCCTGGATGATGGCGGCCAGGCTCTCGCCGATGCCGCCCGTCCGCGAGTCCTCGTGGACGATGAGCACGCGGCTGCAGTGGCGGGCGACCGCGAGCACCGCCTCGCGATCCAGTGGTGACAGGGTCCGCAGGTCCAGCACCGAGGCCTCGATCCCGTCGGCCGAGAGTGCCTCGGCCGCGCGCACGCAGTCATGGACGTAGGCGCCGTAGGAGATCATCGCCAGGTCCTTGCCGGCGCGCCGGAGCGCGGCCTTGCCGATGGGAACGCGGCCCGGCGCGGGCGGGTCCTTTGGCAGCGCCTGCTTGACGCGCGGCTCGCGGTAGAGCGAGATGTGCTCGTAGTAGAGAACCGGGTCCGGGTCCGCCACGGCCGAGGCCATCAGCGCGCGGGCGTCCTCCGGGGTGGAGGGCACGACGATCTTCAGCCCGGGCGTGCGGTAGAACCACGGCTCGGTGTTCTGGGAGTGATAGGGGCCGGCATAGCGGAGCCCTCCCCACGGCATGCGCACCACCATCGGCACGCCGGCGCCCCAGCGATAGCGGATCTTCGCGGCGTTGTTCACCAGCTGGTTGAAGCCGGTGGCGACGAAGTCGTTGAACTGCATCTCGCCGATGGGCCGCTGGCCGGCCAGCGCAGCGCCGACGCAGACGCCCAGCACGGCGCTCTCGGCGAGCGGCGAGTTGATGAGGCGATCCCCGAACTCCTTCAGCAGCGGCCGCAGCAGCAGGAACGCGTTGCCGTACTGGCCGCCCACGTCCTCGCCGTACACGAACACGCGCGGGTCCGCGCGGAGGGCATCGCCCACCCCGAGCATGACGGCCTCGAGGAAGGTGTTGCCCTTCTTGTCGAAGGGCAGACCGGGCTCGAGCGGCGGCAGCTCCGCGGTGAGCGGCTGCGCGAGACGCCGCGGCGGGTCGAGCGGCTCCACGCGCACGCGCCGCGGTTCGTCCTTGAAGACACCGACGCCGGCCGTCTCCGGCTTCGGCCACGGCATGGCGATGACGGCCTGCGCCTCGCGCTCCACCAGCTCCTGCGCCCACTGCTTGATGCGGTCGAGCTCCTTGTGATTGATGAGGCCCTCGGCCTCGAGCGTGGCAGCGTAGCGCGGCAGCGGGTCGCGCTTCGACCAGAACTCGTAGAGCTCGCGGTTGGCATAGCCGGTCTCGTGCAGCGCGGGGTATTCCCATGAGGGCTGCGGGTCCTTGCCCAGGTAGAGCATGTCGTCGTGGTGCGCGTGGCCGCACATGCGCATGGCGACGACGTCGATGAGGGTGGGCCCCTGCCCCGCGCGGGCGCGCTCGGCCGCCCAGGTGAACGCGGCCGCCACCGCGTCGGGGTCGGTGCCGTCGATGGAGATGCCGGGGATGCCGTAGCCCGCCGCCTTGTCGGCGAAGACACGCACGGCGGAGTTGTCGGGCACCGGCGTCGAGAGTGCCGTCTGGTTGTTCTCGATGCAGAAGACGGCCGGGAGCTTCCTCGCCGCGCACAGGTTGATCGCCTCGTGCCACTCGCCGAGCGACGATCCGCCCTCGCCGATGAAGCACACGGCCACGCGCTCGGCCCCGTCGCGCCAGAACGCCATCGCCATGCCCGCGGTGGAGAGCGAGCCGATGGCCAGCGGCGCCGTCGCCGGCAGCACGCCCCACTCGAAGTCGCCCGTGTGCAGGTCCTTGCCGTGCATGGGCGGGCCGTCCTTGCCCATCTGGGCGGTGAAGATGTTGCGCACGGCCTCGGCATCGTGTCGCATGGCCAGCGCCACGCCGATGTCACGGATGACGGGGGCGACGACGTCGCCGCGCCACGAGCCGTCGTCGCCGCGGTACTTCGGCCCACGCTTCAGGCGGATGCCCGCCGCGTAGATGGCCTCCTGCCCGAGCGAGCGGAAGCCCTTGCCCTGGAACGCCATGTCGCCCCAGCGCACCTCGCCCGCCATGAAGAACTGCTTGAGGCGGTTGTCCACCGCGCGCGTGAGAGCCATGCCGCGAAGGATCTCGAGGCGCTCGTCCTTCGTCAGCGACGCGGCGATGGCCTCGCGGCGCAGGAACCCGTCGCAGGCCTCCGCGAGCTCGGCCCGGGCCTGCTCCATCCGCTTCACGGCCGTCGTCCCGGGCGTGGTGTGGTCGGTGCCGTCGGGCGCCTTCAGCGTGTCGTAGAGCCGGCGGGCCAGCTCGCGGCGGAACGGGACGCGAAGCCCCTCGATGGCGGCATGGTCCCGCGGCTTCAGCTTGTTCCCGCCAACCGCCTCGAAAACCTCGAGGGCGACGTGGATGGCCAGGGGATGCCGCTCGGTGACGAACGCGGCGAAGCGGCTGGTGAGGCCAGTGAGCTTGTTGGGGTCGGCGGCGGCGCGTGCCATGAACGTTGATTATGGAACACGGAGGGCGCGGATGGAGCCGCAGAAGCCGCAGATAACGCAGAAGTCGCAGATGACGCAGAAGCCGCAGATA
>JBFWQE010000010.1:41153-43365 GCA_050249615.1 Vicinamibacterales bacterium | reverse complement strand
GCGCAGATAACGAAGAGCACTGCTCGGCGTGGTGCACCGGGCTTCCGGGCCGACGGCGGTGGCCCCGGCCGGAGGTGGATCGCGGCGGTCCCGGTTGGAGTAGGCTCCCTCAAAGGGGGACGGAGCTCATGCGTCACGTCCTGGCTGTCGCTCTGGCGTGGAGCACGGTACTCGCGGCTCAGCCCGGCCGGGACGATGCCGTGGAAGCTGCACTGAAGCGGGCGATCCAGGAGGATCCTGGCGAGCTTCGCCACCGCTTCGCGCTCGCTGACTACCACCAGCGGGCGGGACGGCGCGGTCCCGCCGATCAGGTGCTGAGAGAGTCGCTGGTCCTCGATCCTCTCTCGCGCGATATCTTCGAGCGGCGCCTCCTGCTCTTCGCCGAGCCTCTTCAACCTGCACGCGTCGGGGCCATTGCTCTCGAATGGCTCCTGGCGGATGGCACGGCGCTCGAGCCGCTGCTCATCGCCACCGGCCATCGTCTCCGGCGGGCGTCTGCCCGCCGCGCGGACGGGACCGATTTCTCGCTCGTGGAGCTGGACCGCGCACTCTTCGAGCTGGACGGCGCGATGCCGTTGCACCCGGAGGAGTCCGCAATCCATCGCGCGAGGGCGGCAGTGCTGCTGGCGAGATCGACGCTCGTCGAAAGCAACGCCGAGCGCGAGGCGCACGTGCGCGAGGCTGCGCGAGCCGACGAGCGCGCCCGCGAGCTCGAAGCGAACTCGGGAGGGCCACACCCGTCCGGGCGGCGCGTCAGCGCCATCGTGGCGGCGATGAGCACGGTGCCACCGTTCGGCCCACCGGGCGCGGTGCGGGCAGGTCCTGGCGGCGTGGTCCCCGAGCCCAGGCGCCTGAAAGCCGCGCTGCCACCACGCCCTTCACCGCGGCGCGGTGAGCGCCGTCGCGTGCATCCCATCGAGCTGGTGATCGATCCGGCCGGTCGCGTCGTCCAGGTGCACCCGCTCGACACGGTGGATGGCTACACGAACGCTGTCGCCGAGGCGATGACGCAGTGGGTTTACGAGCCGACCGTGGTCAGCGGCGTGCCCGTCCCGGTGATCCTCGTCGTGTCGGCGCCGTGACGGCCCTCACCGTGACGACCGGTCCCGCCCGATAATCGGGCTCGGATTCGGCCGCCGATCGGACTGAGGGCGGGAGCCGCGCGATCAGGGCGTCGGTCAGGGAACCCTGACCACGACCGCGTGGGACGCACGACCGCCGCCCACCTCGTTACCTCCCCTGAGCCGGAGGTAGTACGTCCCCGGAGTCACGCCGCTGAACCTCGCGAACGGCTCGGGCCCGAGGAACAGCGACAGGTCGGTCCGACCGGGCGCGAAGCCCATGTCGAGGGACGCGGAGGTCGATCACGCCGGTGCCCGGCACGTGAACGTAGCGCTCGCCGCCAAACCGCGGGTAATGGAGGACTTCCGGCGCCGAGCCCACGTCGGCGCCGAAGTGACCCATCGCCCCGACCTCGCGCGTCCCGACGAAGAGCCGATCCTGTGCCGCGGCAGGCCGCGCGCCGGCGATTGAGAATGACGACGAGAGCGATATGCTGCGTGCGTGGATCCACCTCGCCGTCACCTCTCGATGCTGCGGTCTTACACCGCCGCTGACGCGCTGACCATCGCCAACGCGGCGTGCGGGACCATCGCCATCTTCCTCTGCCTGGATTACCTGGCAACCGGACGCAGCCGGCACCTGTGGGTCGCGTTCCTCCTGCTGCCGGCGGCGCTCGTCGCGGACGCGCTCGACGGCTACGTCGCCCGCCTCCACCCAGGCCGGCGTTCGGTGCTCGGCGCGGACCTCGACTCGCTCGCGGACATCATCTCGTTCGGCGTGGCCCCGGCAGTGCTGGGTTACACGCTGGGCCTCCGGGGCGGGTGGGACATGCTGTGCCTCACCTACTTCGTGGTGTGCGGCGTGAGCCGGCTGGCGCGGTTCAACGTCACCGCCGACGCGCTCGCGGACGAGCGGACCGGGAAGGTGAAGTACTTCGAGGGCACACCCATCCCGACCAGCATCGTCATCGTGGCGATCCTGGCCGTGGCGTTCTACCTGGGCCGGGTCGGGGACGCGCTGTGGTTCGGCGTGCTGGAGATTGCGTCGGCGGATCTGCGCCCCCTGTCGCTCCTGTACGTGGCCAGCGGGAGCGCGATGATCAGCGCGACGCTGAGGATTCCGAAACCCTGAACGCAGATGAACGCAGATG
>JBFWQE010000010.1:0-41053 GCA_050249615.1 Vicinamibacterales bacterium | reverse complement strand
TGAACGCAGATGAACGCAGATGGCGCAGATGGCGCAGATAGCGCCGGGCGCGGGTCAGCTGGCGTCCCGGACTCTCCCCAACCGCCCCCTGGCCGAGTCGAGCGCGCCCACGGCGTCGACCTGGGCGCTGGCTTTCGCCAGGCCGAACGACGGCATCCCGCTGTAGACGCATTCGTACTCGCCGGCGCGGACCTGGTAGGTCTCGTGCCAGATGCCGACGTCGCCGCGGCTCCGGCCCACGCGCCGGTTGAAGTCCACCCAGGCGGGCCAGTGTGACTGGTCGTGATCGCGGGCGTAGGCTTCGAGATGCTCGAACGACCGCCAGTACTGGACGATGACCTTCGGGCCGAAGATGTGGCCGAGGAACCCCGACTCCGGCCGGTGCTGGAGCTCCTTCAGCATCCGCGGCATCGCGAGGAAGACCGGCAGCCACTTGTGGACCTTCCACGGCTTGTTGATCCGCATGCCGATCAGGAAGACGACGAAGTCGCCCTCGATGCTGGCCGACACCCGCTTCGGGACAATGCTCGCCATGCCTGAATCCTCGCTGGTGGCTACCGAGCGAACACCGGTCGGTCCGGCGGGAAGTCTACCGCAGGCTGGGACCACCACAGCGACTCCGAAGGACCGGAGCGCGTCGGCGCCCGTCAGGGCGCGCAGATGACGCCGGTGGACGCGTCGGATAGGATCCGGGCATGCGACGAATCGCTGTCCTGGCCTTCCTCCTCTCCGCGGCCTGTGCGCCGAGCCAGCCTCCTCGATCGGAGTCCACCGTGACCCTCGCCATCGTCAACGCGCGCGTGTGGACCGGCGACGCCGCGCGCCCCTCGGCCGAGGCCGTGGCCGTCTCCGGCGATCGCATCGTCGCGGTCGGCACGAACGACGAAATCCGCCGGGCTGCCGGCTTGTCCGCGGGAGCCTCGGAGCGGGCGGGGCTCGAGCTCGTGGACGCCGGCGGGCAGTTCCTCGTGCCCGGCTTCATCGACACGCACGTCCACTTCCTGGAGGGCGGATCGCGCCTGGCGTCCGTGCAGCTGCGCGATGCGAAGACGCGCGACGAGTTCGTGGCGCGCATCGGCGCCTTCGCGAAGACAGTCCCCGCGGGCACGTGGATTACCGGCGGCGACTGGGATCACCAGCTCTGGGGCGGCGATCTGCCCCGCCGCGACTGGATCGACGGCGTCACGCCGGATCATCCGGTGTGGGTGAACCGCCTGGACGGCCACATGGCGCTCGCCAACTCCGCGGCCCTCCGCGCCACGGGTGTCACGCGCGCGGCGAAGGACGTAGCGGGCGGCGAGATCGTCCGCGATGCCCGCGGCGAGCTGACGGGCCTGCTCAAGGACAACGCCATGGACCTGGTGGCGGCGAAGATGCCGCCGCCGACCGACCAGATGCAGGACCGCGCGCTCGAGGCGGCGATGCGTTACGTGGGCGAGCAGGGCGTGACGACCGTGCACCAGATGGGAACCTGGGACGACCTCGCCGTCCTGGATCGCGCCAACAAGGCGGGCCGGCTGAGGACGCGCGTCTACGCGGCGGTGCCGCTCAATACCTGGGAGCGCCTGGCCGAGGCCGTGAAGGCGAAGACCTACGGCCCCGAGGGGCGCGGGGACCAGTGGCTGCGCGTGGGCGGCCTCAAGGGCTTCGTGGACGGCTCGCTCGGGTCGCACACCGCGGCCTTCCACGAGCCGTTCACCGACGCGCCGAAGGACCGCGGTTTCTTCGTCAACACGCCCGAGGATCTCTACACGTGGATTTCGGGGGCCGACGCTGCCGGCCTGCACGTGATGGTGCACGCCATCGGGGACCGCGCCAACCAGACGCTGCTCGACATCTACGAGCGCGTCGCGAAGGAACACGGCGTGCGCGATCGCCGCTTCCGCATCGAGCACGCGCAGCACCTCGCCCCGGCCGACATCCCGCGCTTCGCCGCGCTCGGCGTCATCCCCAGCATGCAGCCCTACCACGCCATCGACGACGGGCGGTGGGCCGAGAAAGTGATCGGCCCGGAACGCGCGCTGGGGACGTACGCGTTCAGGTCGCTCCTGGACGCGCAGGCGTCGCTCGCGTTCGGCAGCGACTGGTTCGTCGCGCCGCCGACGCCGCTGGAGGGCATCTACGCGGCGGTGACCCGGCGCACGCTGGACGATCGGAACCCGGACGGATGGGTGCCGTCGCAGAAGATCACGGTCGAGCAGGCGCTGGTCGCCTACACGCGCGCCGGCGCGTACGCGTCGTTCGAGGAGAAGGAGAAGGGCGTCATCGCCGCCGGAATGCTGGCGGACCTGGCGCTGATCGACCAGGACCTGCGGGCCATCCAGGCGCCGGAGATCCGGGACGCGAAGGTGACGCGGACGATCGTGGGCGGGAAGACCGTGTTCGCTCGCTGACGCACGCGGATCTTCCGTAAAGGTCCGCTTCGTGGCAGACTGGGCGCCCACCTTCCTGGAAGGAACGTAGCCCCCATGAGCGCCACCACGTCTGTGCCGACCACACTGTCCGGCCTGCTGGAGCCGATTCCGGCGGACCGGACGGCCCTCGTCCAGCCCGACCTGAACGTCCGCCTCACCTACGGCGAGCTGCGCCGGCAGGTGCAGGACCTGGCCGAGGCGCTCGCGGCCGCCGGCATCCGTCGGGGTGACCGCGTGGGGATGGCCATCCCCAATGGCATCGCGACGGTGGTCTCGTTCCTGGCCGCGTCGGCGGCCGGCACCGCGGCGCCGCTCAACCCGGGCTACAAGGAAGACGAGTTCCTCTTCTACCTCGAGGACACCAACGCGAAGGTGCTGCTCCTGCCGCCCGAGGGGATCGACGAGGCCCGGCAGGCGGCCGGCTCGGTGCCGATCCTCACCGTGGACACGAGCCCCGAGGGCGTCGTGTCGCTCCGCGGCGTGTCGGCGCGCACACCGGTAGAGCCGCCTCGCATCGACGACGTGGCGCTCATCCTGCACACCAGCGGGAGCACCGGGAGACCCAAGCGCGTGCCGCTCAGCCACGCGAACCTCACCATCTCGGCGCAGAACGTCGCGCGCAGCTACGCGCTCACGCCGGACGATGTCTCGCTCTGCGTGATGCCGCTCTTCCACGTCCACGGCCTGGTCGCCTCCACGCTGGCCACGCTCGCCACGGGCGGTACCGTGGTCGTGCCGGCAAAGTTCTCGCCCCTCTCGTTCTGGAGGGTCGCCCAGGAAGCCGGCGCCACGTGGTACTCGGCAGTGCCCACCATCCACCAGCTGCTGCTGGCGCGGGTGAAGCCTGGCGAGCCGCCTCCGGCCGGCGCCGGAAAGCTGCGCTTCATCCGATCGTGCAGCGCATCGTTGCCGCCGCAGGTCATGCACGACCTCGAAGCCGCCTTCGGCGCGCCGGTGCTCGAGGCCTACGGCATGACCGAGGCCGCGCACCAGATGGCGTCCAACCCGCTGCCGCCGGGCACGCGCGTGCCCGGCTCGGTCGGACCGGGTACCGACGTACGGATCAGTATCCGCGACGACCAGGGCCGCGAGCTGCCCCCGGGCGAGCGCGGCGAGGTGTGCATCCACGGGCCCAACGTCATCACGGGCTACGAGAACAACCCCGAGGCCAATGCGACGGCATTCTTCGAGGGCGGCTGGTTCCGCACCGGCGATCAGGGCGTGCTCGACGAGCAGGGGTACCTCACGCTGGTGGGTCGGCTGAAGGAGCTGATCAACCGGGGCGGCGAGAAGATCTCGCCGCGTGAGATCGACGAGGTTCTGCTCACCCACCCGGCGATCGCCGAGGCGGTGTGCTTCGGCGTGCCGCACCAGACGTGGGGCGAGGAAGTGGCCGCGGCCGTGGTCCTGCGCGAGCCCGTCGCCGAGACCGAGCTGCACGCCTTCTGCAGGGAACGCCTCGCGGAGTTCAAGCGGCCGAAGCAGATCCACATCACCGAGGCCATCCCGCGGACGGCAACGGGCAAGATCCAGCGCCGCGTCGTCGCCCAGGCGTTCGCTCCGAAGGCCTGACACGCTCCGATGCGCATCGTCATCGTCGGGGCCGGGGCGATTGGCGGGTACATCGGCGCGAAGCTCGCCAAAGCGGGTGCCGATGTCGTCCTCCACGCACGCGGTCCGCACCTGCGCGCGATGCGGGAGCATGGGCTGCGGGTGATGAGCCCCGACGGCGACTTCACGGTGCAGCCTGTCGTCTCGGGCGACCTCGCGGCCGTCGGTCCGTGTGACGTCGTGTTCCTCGGCGTCAAGGCACACAGTCTCACGGCGCTCGCGCCCACGCTCCACCCGCTGCTCGGGCCCGACACCGTGGTGGTGAGCACGCAGAACGGCATCCCGTGGTGGTACTTCCAGGGGTGCGGCGGTGAGTTCGAGGGGCTGAGCCTCGAGCGCGTGGATCCCGGAGGCGTGATTGCCGCGAACATCGAGGCCCGGCGCGTGGTGGGGTCCCTCGCCTACTTCGCGACCGATATCGTGGAGCCGGGCGTCATCCGCCACACCGAGGGGAATCGCATCAGCTTCGGGGAGCCGGACGGCAGCAAGTCCGAGCGGGCCCGGCGCATCGCCGAGGCGTTGATCGCGGCAGGCTTCCGCTGCCCGGTCACGCCGCGCTTCCGCCACGAGATCTGGGTGAAGCTGCTCGGCAACGTCGCGTTCAACCCGATCAGTGCACTCACGCGCGGCACGCTGGAGGAGCTGGCGCGGCACGCCGACGTGTCGCGCCTTGTAAGGGAGCTGATGGTCGAGACCGAGGCGGTGGCGGCGAGACTGGGCATCGAGCTCCCCATCTCCATCGATCAGCGAATGGCGGGCGCCGAGAAGGTCGGCGCGCACAAGACCTCCATGCTGCAGGATCTCGAGGCCGGCCGGCCGATGGAGATCGAAGCCGTGGTGGGAGCGGTGGTGGAGCTGGGCGAGCGCATGGGCCTGCCGATGACGGCGACGCGCGCCGTCTACGCCTGCGCGAAGCTGCTGGACGAACATAACCGGGGCCAGGCACGATAGGGCCCAATTCGCAGCAGTTCCTGCCACCTGCTGCAGAATCTGCATCGTTTTCGGGCCGACCGTGCCAGGCCCCCCAGGGAGGCAAGGGTGAACATCCACAACCGGTGGTTCCAGCTGGTGGCGTCGCTCATCGCGATGGTGATGATCGCCAACCTCCAGTACGCCTGGACGCTCTTCGTCCAGCCGCTGCAGGCCGGCACGGGCTGGCGCCTATCGGACATTCAGTTCGCCTTCACGCTGTTCATCCTGTTCCAGACGTGGGTCCAGCCCCTCGACGGGTGGCTCATCGATCGCCTGGGGCCGCGCGGGTTCATCAGCGCCGCCGGGCTGCTCTGCGGGCTCGGGTGGGCCGGGATGGGCTACGCCACGTCGCTGCCGATGCTCTATGCGCTCTACTGCCTCGCGGGCGTCGGTGCCGCGTTCGTCTACAGCGGGTCGATCGGGTCGGCGCTGAAGTGGTTCAAGGACCGCCGCGGCCTCGCCTCCGGCATCATGGCCGCCGGCTTCGGCGGCGGCACGGCGCTGTTCATCCCCGTCATCCAGTGGATCATCGGCACCAGCGGCTATCGGTCGGCCTTCATCGCCACCGGCCTCTTCCAGGGGCTCGTGATCCTCACCGTGGCGCAGTTCCTGCGGCACCCGCCGAAGGTCACGGTCTCGCCGCAGGCGGCCGCAACCACGGTGCAGTCCGTCGGCCGCCGGCATTTCACCACGCTCGAGATGCTGCGCACGCCCCAGTTCTATTTCATGTACGTGATGTTCGTGCTGATGGCCACCGGCGGCCTGCTCGTCACCGCCAACGCCGGCCCCATGTCCCGGTCATGGGGCCTGACGGCTGCGGCTCTCACGCTGGCCGCGACGCTCAGCCCCCTGGCCAACGGCGCCAGCCGCATCTTCTGGGGCTGGGCCTCGGATCGGCTGGGCCGCGAGAACACGATGATCCTCACCTTCCTGGCCCAGGCGGTCTGCCTGTTCCTGGTCGTCGCGGTCGGGTCGCGCTCCGCGGGGTGGTTCGCCTTCACGCTGGTGCTGGTCTACTTCACCTGGGGCCAGATCTTCTCGCTCTTCCCCGCCACGTGCGGCGACTACTTCGGCAGCAAGCACGCCACCTCGAACTACGCCGTGCTGTACACCGCCAAGGGCGTCGCCTCCATCCTCGGCGGATGGCTGGGCGCCCTGCTCTACGAGCAGTCCGGGAGCTGGACGGCGGGCTTCTATGGCAGCGCGCTGATGGCGCTGGCGGCGGCCGGGATGGCGATGGCGCTTCGCGCCTCCACGTCGCCGAGCCGTGTCGTCGTGGGGGCACCGGCCGGCGCGAAGTAGGCGGGGCACGACCGCCATGCCGCAGCCATCGCTCGAGATCCGCGGCCCGCTCGCCGACGCCTACGCCGACGTCTACACGCCCGATGTCCTGAACGCGCTCCGCTCGCTCGCACCGCTGGACGAGGACCGGCACGCCCTGATGGCTGCCCGCATCGAGCGTCGGTCGGCACGCGCTCGCGAGCATCGCCGGATCGGCTTCCTCGACCCAGCGGCGCGCATCGGCCGCACCGCGCTCACCGTGCAGCAGGCACGCGACGGCGACTTCGAGGGCAGCCCCATCCCCGCCGATCTGCGGCGGCAGTGGATCCAGGGCACGGGTCCCGGCGCGCGTCCCAACGCGCCGGTCTCGCAGAACCTGCGGAACGTGTCCTACGCGCTGCTCTCGGGAGCCGATGGGTGGATGTTCGACGGCGAAGACGCGCTGGGACAGGTGTCCACGATGTCGCTCGACAACCAGCGGAGCCTGCGGCTCGCCATCCACCGCGACGAGATGTTCCTGCGAGTCGCCGAGCAGGTAGCGGGCGAGATGAACCGCTGGGCCGAGGGCTTCTTCGGCCGTGCCACCATCCCGGACTGGCGCCGCCAGCTCGAATTCACCACGACGATCTTCAGGGCACGTGGCCTGCATCTCGACGACCGGCACGTTCGATGGAGCGACGGTACGGGGTTCTCGGCGTCGATCGTGGACGCGACGTTGTACATCGTGCACAACCAGCGCGCCCTGCGCGATCGAGGAGCGTCGCTGGTGCTGTACCTCCCCAAGATCCAGACCGCCGAGGAGGCGGCCCTGTGGCACGACGTGCTTTCGGCCCTCGAGCAGCACCTCGGCCTGCCGGGGAGCAGCGTCAAGACGTACGTGCTCGTCGAGCAGATCGAAGCGTGCTTCCAGTTGATGGAGATCCGCGCCGCGCTCGGCCGGCGCTTCGTGGGTTTCAACACCGGTCGTTGGGACTACATCAACAGCGTGTCCGACGCGATGAGCTGGGATTCGGACTTCGTCAATCCCAACATCGACGCCATCACGATGACCTACGGCTACATGCGGCACTACGAGGACCGCGTGCGGCGGGCGGTCAACACGCCGGACCGGAAAGGCCAGTACGCCCTCTGGCAGGGCGGCATGGAACCCAACATCCCCGTGGGCTCGCCCGCCGGCGTGGAAGCCGGGATGAAGCGCGCCGTCGCCGGGGCCGAGCGCGAGCAGCGCGAGGGCGCCAGCGGCAAGTGGGTCGCCCACTGGAAGATGGTGCACATCGTCCGCCCGGTGTGGGAGCGCGTCGGCCAGGAGAACCAGCTCGGGCGGCCGTTCCCGCCGCTCACCTATACGCCGGCGGATGCCGACGGGCTGCTGCTCCTGGAGCCGGCCCCGCGCACGGTTCGCGGCGCTCGCGATCTGCTGAGCGTGGCCATCCAGTACGGCAACGCGTTCGGCCAGGGCCTCCAGGCCGCCGCACTCAAGCCCGCGGACTTCTTCGGCAACGACGACGTGCTCTACCTGATGGAGGACATGGCGACGGGCGAGATTCGGCTGAGCATCCTCTGGGAATGGCTGCACAAGGACGCTGCCGTCACCGACGACGATGCCGCCACCGGCACGCGGACCGGCGATCGTTTCTCGATGGCACTCTTCGAACGGCTGCTCCACGAGGAGTACGACAAGCTGCTCCACGCCAGCGATCGCGACGTGTACGACGTCTCGAAGACGACGACGTTACCCATCGCACGGGCCATCGTCGAGGCCTACGTGAAGGATCCGCTGAAGCTGCCGTGGTACATCGACCTGCTGAACGCCAACCTGGACAATCACGACCTCGCGGAGGCCGAGCGGCGGATCCAGCGGCTGGTGGAGGCCTTCAGGCGTGACGGGACGCGGCTGACAGAGAACCTGGACTGGGCCAGGGGGTAGGCAGGGGGCAGGCGGCAGGGATCAGGGATCAGGGATCTCAGGGATCAGGGATCGAGGATTCGGGGGCGCAGGATCGGCGGTCAGGGATCACTGGTCAGGCGAGGTGGAGGTTCCTCACGCGAGTCGCCAGGCCAGGCCAATCGCCGCAGCGGCTACGAGCCCTGTGACGAGCTCGCGGATGCCGATGCGCATCGCGGTCGTGGCCGGCGCGGCCGGGCGCAGCTCCCAGGCCGCGCGCAGTGCCAGCAGCAGCGCGATGACGCCCACGGCTGGCGGCATGAGGCCCGACAGCGCAAGCCCCGCGGCGACCGACAGCGCGAGCGCGTGAGAGGCGGCGGGGCCGAACGTCCGCGGCGCCTCGCCGTGCAGCCGCTGCACCCGCTCGCGGACGGTGACAATGGCGGGCACCACGCGAACGAGGGCTGACACCCAGAAAGACAAGGCGAGAGGCCACGTGAGCCCGGCGGCGAGGCCTGCCGCGCATGCCAGGCCGGCAAGCGCCGTGGCGCCCGCGAGCTCAGGGATCAGGTTGCGGCTCTCGCCGCGCGCATCGAACCAGAGCGTGACGAAACCGAGCGGCGCCAGCAGCGCGGCGACGGCCCAGAAGGGATACGGGGCAACCATGACGGCGCTGCCGACGCCTGCGCCCGCCACGAGCAGGTAGCCCAGGGCAATCGCCCACGCCGCCTTCGTGCGTGGGACGCGCCTCCGGCGGCGCGTGTCCTCGATCGCGACCTTGAGCGGCTGCCTGGAGAGAAACAGCGCGAAGGCTGTCAGGGCGAGCAGCACCGTCGCCGCCGAGGGCACCGCCACCAGGGCCATGACGATGGGCTCGAACAGGAACCCCCAGCCACCGTGCTCGACCGGCAGCAGCAGCGGCCGCAGCCGAACCTTCGTGCCTTGAACTATCGTGCTTCCCCCGTGCGAACCTCCGGGTACGTATACCCGAACATGTCCTTCATCTGGTCGAGGTAGGTCTTGTACTTCGTCGCGTCGAAATAGTACTTCCGCATCTCGGGCCGGTACCGATCCATCGTCGCCTTGTTCATCCAGATGGCCGGCTGGTCGCTCTCGCGGATGAACGGCGTATACGTGCGCTGCTTCAGCTGCACGTTCTCGAAGTAGTCGCGCGCCTGCTTCAGCAGCTCGGGGCGCAGCACGAGGTCGAGCGCCGTGAGCGCCTGCACGCGCGCGCCGGCGTTGACGCCCTTGTGCGCGATGGGCGTCGCCATCGGGATCGCGTTCGCCCAGTTGTGCCCCGGGCCGGCCTGGAAGTTCGCCGGGTAGCTGAGCGAGACGGTGGGCACGTTCCAGGTGACGTCGCCGATGTCGTCCGAGGGCCCGCCGAACTTCTCCTCGTCCGGGATGCGCTCGCGCCCGCGGAGCGGGCCGATAGGGCCGGTGGCCAGGCCGATCTCGGGCACCTTCATCACGCGCTGCGTCGCCTTCGCGAGCGCGATGTCCGCCTCGCTCCACTGCGGCAGGCCGACGTGCTGGATGTTCGCGTACATCGTCTCGGCGAGCGTGCGGTTGGTGTGCCGCGGCCACGCGGTGCCGAGCACACGGGACGACCACTTCGTGTTGGTCATGAGCGCCGCGCCCTCGGCCATCTTGTCGCCGATGTCCCACATGTTCTTCACCGAGTCGTAGTCGGTTTCGCGGAAGTAGTACCAGACCCCGGCGTTTCGCGGCACGACGTTGGGCTGGTCGCCGCCGTTGGTGACGACGTAGTGGGTGCGCTGCGAGAGGCGCAGGTGCTCGCGGCGGTAGTTCCAGCCCAGGTCCATCAGCTCCACGGCGTCGAGCGCCGAGCGGCCGCGCCAGGGCGCGCCGGCGCTGTGTGCCGTCTCGCCCTCGAAGGTGTACTCCACGGACACGAGGCCGCTGCCGCCGCCGTCGCCCCAGCTCGTGGAGAGGTTCGAGCCCACGTGGTTGTAGAGCACCGCGTCCACGTCCTTGAAGAGGCCCGCCCGGACGAAGTAGGCCTTGGTGCCCAGCAGCTCCTCGGCGACCCCCGGCCAGATCACCAGCGTGCCGGGCAGCTTCTCGCGTTCCATGATGCGCTTCACGGCGATCGCAGCAACGATGTTGA
Source organism: Vicinamibacterales bacterium (assembly GCA_050249615.1). Lineage (GTDB taxonomy): Bacteria > Acidobacteriota > Vicinamibacteria > Vicinamibacterales > UBA2999 > VFZN01. The sequence continues at coordinate 30,756 of JBFWQE010000010.1, read as the reverse complement.
GCGGCGTGCCGGAGTTGTGTCCCTCGCCGTGGCCGGGCGCGCCCTCGACCAGCGGATCGTGATACGCAACGCCCGGCTTCTGCGACCCCTGCGGGATGCCGTCGATGTCGGACCCGAAGGCGATGACGGGCTTGCCGCTTCCCCATCGCGCCACCCACGCGGTCGGGATGCCGGCCACGCCGTCCTCGACGGTGAACCCGTGCTCGCGGAGGACCTTGCCCAGGTACTTCTGCGTCTCGAACTCCTGGAAGCCGATCTCCCCGAAGCTGAAGACCATGTCGTTCATCTGCTGGCCGAGGTCGTACATGGCCGGCGACGAGACGTCGGCGTCGAGGAGCGCCTTGAGCTTCGCGACGCGAGGATCCGCGGCGGCAGGGGCTGAAGCCCCGGCGCTCGGTTGCTGCAGGTTGGCACCTGGCTCCTCCCCACCGCGCGCGTGCGGCAGCGCCACCAGTGCCCCGACCATGAGTGCCGCCAGCGCCGCGTGTCTCACGATGAACCTCCGTGCCTTGAACCCGCCGTGCTTCGAACCACCGTGCTTCGAACCCGCGGGATTATACCCCCCGCCCATCGGCCATTCGCGACCACTGGCCGGCCAGCGCGGGCCACCTGTGGCTCGTCTCCGAGCGTGACGGCCCCGGCGTGACTAGAATCGTGATGTGACCGCTGCCAACGCGGCCGACGTCTTCAACCTGGTGGGCTTCGTCACCGGCACGGCGCTGTACGCCATGCTGCTGGTGCTGGTCCTCCGCGGCGGCGCGCGCGGTCGGGACCAGACAGGGCGCAAGGACTGGGTGCCCCTGGCCACGGCCCTTCTGGGCCTCGCATGGAACCTTGGCGAGCTGTCGTCCTATGCCCTGCCCCGGCTGGGACTCGCGGCCGACTCCGTGGGCCTGTCGGCCGTGTCGTTCCCGGCCCTGGGCTTCCTCGCGGCCGTGGTCGTGCACTCGGTCGCGCGGGACGTCCGCCACGGCCGTTTCGTCGTCCTCGCAGCCTACGCGCTCAGCCTCGTGGCTGCCATCCTTCACGCGAGGACCATCGTCTCGAGCGACCCGGCGCCGTCCACGCTCGCCTTTCAGGTGCTCACCATCTCGTTCGGCCTCCTCGTCCTGCCGCTGGCCTTGCTCACGCGATCCCAGCCGAACGGCCGGCGTGCGCTGTGGATCCTGGCGCTGGCGCTGGTCGCCGTGTCGGCCACGCACCTCGGCAGCTTCCACACGGGCGCCGACAGCTGGTGGATGCAGCTCGTCGGCCACCATGCGGCTATCCCCCTGGCGTTTGCCATCCTCTACCAGGACTACCGCTTCGCGCTCGGCGACCTCTTCCTCAAGCAGGCCCTGACGCTGCTCGCCCTCGTCGGCATTGCCGTCGCGGGCTACTCGGCCGTGTCGGCGGCCCCGGCCGGCCCGGCTGCCGTGGGGCTCACGCTGGCCCTGTGGGTGGCAACGGCCCTGGTCGCCCCGCTGGTCCGGCGATCCGTCGTGCGCTTCGTGGACGCGGTGCTGCTCGGGCGGGTGAACTACACGGTGCTGCGGCAGACCCTCGCGCGCGACGTCGAGGAAGAGGCGTCTGTCGCGGGCGTCATGGACGTGGTCTGCGCGCGCCTCGCCGGTGCCCTGAACGCACGGCGGGTGTGGTGGAGCGAGGAGCCGAACACATCCACCGGGACGGGGCCGATGTCCCCCGCCGGGGCCGATGCCCCGGCGCTCCGTACGACGGTCGTGCCCACCACCGAGGCGCCCCATCCCGTCGTTCACGTGGGCGAACTGACCGGAGGCCGGCGACTCCTCTCGGACGATGAGGCGCTGCTCGACGCGGCTGTCGGCCTCGCGGCGCGAAGGGTGGATGCCATCCGCCTGCGGCTCGAGCGCTACGAAACGGAGCTGCGCGAGGAGGAGATGCAGACGCTGGCGGCGGAGGCGGAACTCCGTGCGCTGCGCGCGCAGATCAACCCGCACTTCCTCTTCAACGCGCTGACGACGATTGGGTACCTGATCGAGACGGCGCCGCCGCGCGCCCTGCGCACACTGATGCGCCTGACGGCGCTGCTGCGCGGCGTGCTGCGGCCGGAAGGCGAGTTCACGACGCTCGGGCGCGAGCTGGAACTCGTGGAGCACTACCTGGATATCGAGCGCGAGCGCTTCGAGGAGCGGCTGCGCGTGCGCATCGACGTGCCGGAGGCGCTGCGCACTGCGCCGATTCCCGCGCTGGTCGTGCAACCGCTCGTGGAGAACGCCATCAAGCACGGCGTGGCACCCAGCGCCGGCGGGGGTGACGTGGAGCTCGTCGCCCGCGACGAGCCCGGGCCAGCGGGGCGGGTGCTGCGCATCGCGGTGCGGAACACGGGCGCGCCGCTGGCTGGCGAGCGGGAAGGAGGCGAGCACCTCGGGCTCGACAACGTGGAGCGCCGGCTCGTGGGCCACTACGGGCCCGCGGCTGCCCTGACACTCGGGCGTGATGCCACGGGCGCCACCATCGCGGAACTGCGGCTGCCCCTCGGCGCTGCCAACACCCTGGACGAACACGCTCATGCCGAAGCCCTTGCGGGTCGTGCTGGCCGACGATGAGCGGCCCGCGCGGCGGTTCCTGGCGAACCTGCTGAAGACGTTCCCGGACGTGGAGGTCGTCGGCGAGGCGTCGAACGGCCGGGAGGCGCTGGACCTCATCGAGCAGACACGGCCCGCGCTGGCGCTGCTCGATCTGCAGATGCCGGAGCTGGGGGGGCTGGACACCGCGCGCATGCTCAAGGCGGGCGCCGCGCCCATGGTGGCGTTCGTGACGGCGTACGACGAGTTCGCCGTCCAGGCGTTCGAGCTGAACGCGGTGGACTACCTGCTGAAGCCCGTGGAGCGGGAACGCCTGGCGGCCACGCTGGCCCGCGCGCGCGCGCGCGAGGCCTCCAACGACCGATCGCGCGGCCTGGCCGCGGCGTCGGCGGCCCTGGACGCGGCCACGAAGCGTTCGTACCTCGAGCGGATTCCCGTCCGGAAGAAGGACGAGGTGATCATCCTCCCCGTGCGCCAGATCGCGTCCATCGTGGCCGAGGGCGAGCTGCTGCACCTCACGACGGTCGGCAACGAGCGGTACACCATTTCGCACCGGCTGCACGCGCTCGAGGCGCGGCTGGACCCGCGACGGTTCGTTCGCCTGGGCCGAGGCACCCTGGCCGCACTCGACCTCATCGAGCGGGTGACCCCGATGCCGGGCGGCACCTACGAGGTGACGCTGAAGAACGGCCAGACGCTGCCCGTCAGCCGCCTGCAGTCGCGAGTGCTGCGCGAGACGCTGCTGAAGATCTGAGTCTTGGGGTCTTGAGGGCTTGGGGCTTGGGGCTTGGGGCTTGGGGCTTGGGGGCGTGGTTTAATGTGCGGATGCCACTCCATCGCTTTATTCCCTGGGCGCTCTGGCTGACGGTCGCGGCGGTGGCCGTGCTGCCGGTCGCAGCGCAATCCGACCTGATGGCCCGCGCGCGGGCGCTGCACAAGCAGGTGCCGCTCATCGACGGGCACAACGACTACCCGTGGGCGCTTCGCGAGCGGCACGTCGGCGGCGACTTCAACAAGGCCGACATCACCGAGCCGGTGCCTTCGCTGATGACCGACATTCCCCGCCTGCGGCGAGGCGGCGTGGGCGCGCAGTTCTGGTCCGTCTACGTGCCGTCCGAGATGCAGGGGAAGGAAGCCGTCCGCGCCACGCTCGAGCAGATCGACATCGTCCACCGGATGACGAAGCGCTGGCCCGAGACATTCGAGCTGGCACTGACCGCCGACCAGGCGGAGCGGGCCTTCAAGGCCGGGCGCATCGGGTCGATGATCGGCATGGAGGGCGGTCACTCCATCGACAGCTCGATGGCCACGCTTCGCCAGATGTACGCGCTCGGCGCGCGCTACATGACGCTCGCCCACTCCGCCAACGTGCCATGGGTGGACTCGGCGACCGACCAGCCGAAGCACAACGGCCTCTCGAAGTTCGGCGAGGAAGTCGTGCGCGAGATGAACCGCCTGGGCATGCTCGTGGACCTGAGCCACGTGTCGCCCGACACCATGAAGGACGCGCTCGCCGTCAGCGAGGCGCCGATCATCTTCTCGCACTCCTCCGCCCGCGCGCTGTGCAACGTCCCCAGGAACGTCCCGGACGATGTGCTGGCGATGCTGCCGAAGAACGGCGGCGTGGTGATGGTGACCTTCGTGCCCGGCTTCATCTCACAGGAGGTGGCGGACTGGGGGCTGAAGCGCTCGGCGCAGCTCCAGCTCCTGCGCGCGCAGTACCCGAGCAGCGAAGCCTACGTGAACGCCGGCATCGAGCGATGGACCGTCGAGAACCCGGAGCCGCGCGCCACGGTGAAGCAGGTGGCCGATCACATCGATCACATCCGCAAGGTGGCGGGCATCGATCACATCGGGCTCGGCGGCGACTTCGACGGCATCACCAGCGTCGTGCAGGGCCTCGAGGACGTCTCGACGTACCCGAATCTGACCGTCGAGCTCCTGAGCCGCGGCTACAAGGACGAGGAGATCAAGAAGATCCTGGGCCTGAACGTCCTGCGCGCGTGGCGGCAGGCCGAGCAGGTGGCGGCGCGGCTGCAGAAGACGCGCGCCCCGTCCACGGCGACCATCGAGGAACTGGATAAGTGACACCCGGGTGCGGGCGGGTGCGAACAGGTGCGACGGGTGCGAACAGGTGCGGGCAGGTGCGGGCAGGTGCGCGTGAGGGCTGAATGACGCGCCGCACCGCTTTCCTCGTGTCCGCGGGCATTGTCGTGGTCGCGGCTGGCATCCTGCTGGCGATGGGCCGCGAGCCGATCTGCACGTGCGGCTACGTGAAGGCGTGGCACGGCGTGGTGATGAGCTCGGAGAACTCGCAGCACCTGAGCGACTGGTACACGCCCTCGCACGTCATTCACGGCTTCGCGTTCTTCGGGCTGTTCTGGCTCGTGGCCCGCGGGCTCCCTGTACACACGCGCTTCGTCATGGCCATGGTGCTCGAGGCGGCGTGGGAGGTGATCGAGAACACGCCGATGGTGATCAACCGCTACCGCGAGGCCACCATCGCGCTGGACTACTACGGCGACAGCGTGCTGAACTCCGTGGCGGACATCGGGGCGATGGCCGCCGGATTCTGGCTGGCCAGCGCCGCGCCCATCGCCCTCAGCCTCGGCCTCACGGTGGCGATGGAGATCTTCGTGGCGCTCGCGATCCGCGACAACCTCACGCTGAACGTCATCATGCTCGTCTACCCGCTGGACGCGATCAAACGCTGGCAGGGCGGCGGGTAGGCACCGCCCCACGGGCACGAATCAGACGCGCCTGGCGCATAATGCAACGCCGTGACCGAGGTCATCGACGCCTTCCGAGCCGCCCCGGTGTGGGCGCAGATCCTGGTTCCGATCCTGGCGGTCGCCATGCTGGCGGCCGCGGCGGAGTCGCCGATTCGCCGGCGGCGGGCCCGCCTCGCCTTCGATCGCCTGGCCGAGCGGGCCGGCGCCGCCATCACGCCGATCGACTGGGTGACCGCCACGTTCCCGATGGAGGTGGCCGGCCGCCGCTTCGAGGTGCGCCGCGAGTGGCATTCCCGCGCCTTCAGTCGGGCCAGCAACAGCTACCGCGGTCCCATCGGTCACCTGCTGATCACGTCGACTCCGCTCGCCGGCAGCCGCTGGGAGCTGCACCAGGTCGACATCGCCACGCTGTCCACGGCGGCCCGGCGCTCCTCCGACCTCACAACTGGCGATGCGACGTTCGACGCGCGTTTTCGCGTGCGCCAGGACGGCGTGCCCGTGCGCGACGGCTGGCTGGACTCCGCGACGCGCGCCGCCGTGACCGCCCTCTTCGATGTGCCGGGGGTGACCGGCCCGGTGTGGGTGCAGGGACAGTCCCTGCAAGTGCTGCGCCCCGAGCCGTGGACGGGCGTCGACGCCGCCTCGCTCAGGCGCGTGCTCGAGACGCAGGCGGCACTCGCCATGGCCCTGGAGCACACGGGAAGATGGCGCGGGCCCGGCGCCTGATGCAGCTGGCGTACGGCGAGGTCAACGCGCTGGTCCACCAGACCCTGGGACCCGCGTGACGCCACGAGGATCGAGCGCTCCCGCACTGAACCTTACTGCTGCACCGTCACGCGATCGGGGTGATGCGGAACGACAGCGGAATGCCGTAGACGAGCGGAACGTAGCCGCCCGGGTTGCCCTGGTGCTGCGCCAGTGTCGCGGTTCCGCCGTACGCCACCGTCTTGCTGTTCGTGGAACCCACGATCGGCGCGCTGGTATCCGTTGTCAGCCGGTACTGGTGGAGCACGCACCGTTCGCGTCCTGGGTGATGTAGTAGAACGTGAACGCCGTCTTCGACACCTTGTTCTTGAAAACCGTTTCGCCTCGGACATGCGGCGAGCCTGCTGGCGTCAGGTGCTCGCAGCTGGCGCTCGCGACCCCGGTCACGAGCGCACAGGCCTCTAAGCTGTCGAAGCGAATGCGGAACGCGCGCGGCGACCGCGCCGACGGCGGGCTGTCGGCATTGTCGGCGCACTTGCTGCCGTCCGGCATCCTCCGGTTCAGGACGAGCGAGGCCAGACCGGTCGTGTAGATCTCGCCCTGCACGCAGGCATCCCTGCCGGGGGTTCGGTAGTCGAGGTAGGGCGTATCGACGAACGCGCCCGAGCCATCGACGAGCCAGGCATCGGGCCGGATGTGGAACGCGGGATCCGCGTCGATCCGCATGTTCGAGACGGTGACGCCCGCCGGCTTGGGCGCGGCCGACAACGGCGGCGAGACCACCACCCAGGTACCCACCGCGCCCGCCATCATCGTCACCGACAGTGCCGTTCGTCCACGCATGACGCCTTCTCCGGCCGCTCCGACCCGTGGGTGGGCCAGGCGAGCGGCTTCTGCGCGCGGAGGCGGCGGACGTTCCGGGTCTGCTGTTGCTGGTGCTGCATGGCTCGCGTGCGCGGGGCGATGCGCACGCCGGCTCGGACTGGGACTTCGCGTATCGTGGCGACGCCGGTTTCGATCCCGACGCCCTGCTCGCCAGGCTCGCCGACCATTTGAGAGCCGACCGGATCGACCTCGTCGATCTCGATCGCGCCGGCGCCCTCTTGGCTTTCGCGTCGCGCGGGACGGCGTGGCGATCGTCGAGTGCGAACGAGGCGCATTCGAGCGATTCCAGCTCGCCGCCGTGGACACCTGGTGCGATCTCGCGCCCGTGCTCGAGCCGGCGTACGAGAGGGGTGCACAGGGTGGAACGGTGAGCCCCGTCGACCGACCCGTCCTGGCCGAGCGTGCGGCCGCCCTCGAGCGTCACCTCGCACGGGTGCGCGACCGCCACCCGGCACGCAAGGACGATTTCCAGGCGTCGAGCGACGCGTCCGATGCCGTGGTCCTGCATCTGTGGCAGGCCACGCAGATCGTCATCGATCTGGCCGTCTCAACCTGCGTCACTCTCGGCGCGGGCACACCCCAGAGTTATGCAGAGGCGTTCCGTCGGCTGCAGGCGCACGGCGTGATCGACGAAGGCCTGGCCAGCCGGCTGGTACGTGCCGCCGGGTTCCGCAATGTCGTGGCCCACGCCTACGAGAACCTCGACATGGCGCGCGTCTACCGCGCCGCCGTCGACGGCCCGGCAGGCCTGCGGGCCTTTGTCGGAGCGATCTCGCGCGTGGCTGAGTAGGCGCACACGAGGGGGCGTGCCCTGCAGGGCCGTCGCCCGTCGGCCGATGCGCTTTCGAAGGAAGTTGGTGCGCCTGGCGGGCGAGCGCGGCGCCGCCGGTCGTGGCCTGACGATGGTATCGCCGGAGGCGGCAGTCTATACTCGACGCGTGCGACACCACCAGTGGATCGATCAGCGCAGCCGGGCGCTGCACGACGCGGTGGCCGCGAGGCTCGAGGCGGACCCCGACTTGCTGAACGTGGCCCGCGCGAACCTGCGTCGATGGATGTCGACCAACCCTTCCGCGCCGCTGCGCGAATGGCAATCGCTCCTGGACACCGCCACGCTGCCGCAACTCCTGTCGGTACTGCGCGCGGACGATGAGCGGGCGGCGTGGCTGAGGCAGTCGAGCCCCTTCGCGGGCGTGCTCACGCCCGCGGAGCGTCGGGTGATTCTGCAGCGCTATGACCCGCGCGGCGCTTGAGCACCTCCTGCGGGCGGCGTCGGCGCTGACGAACGAGCGCGAGTTCGTCGTCATCGGCAGCCAGGCCATCCTCGGGCAGTTCCCGGAGGCGCCGAGTGCCTTGCTCGTCTCGATCGAAGCCGACATCTACCCTCGCTACGCCCCTGAGAAATCCGACATCATCGACGGCGCGATCGGCGAGCTTTCGACGTTCCACCAGACGTTTGGCTACTACGCGCATGGGGTGGACGAGACAACCGCGATTTTGCCGGCCGGCTGGGAGAAGCGAGTGGTTCCCCTCCACAACGACAACACCGGGGGCGCCACGGGATGGTGCCTCGAGGTGCACGACCTCGCCTGCTCGAAACTCGTGGCTGGACGGACGCGAGACTTCGAGTTCGTCGGCGAGCTGCTGCGCGCCGGCATGGCCGATCGGACGGTGTTGGGCCGTCGCCTCGGACAGCTGCCCTTACCCGACAAACGGGTCCACGCCATTCAGGAACGACTTCAACGCCTCGTTGCCAGTGGAGCCTGAGCAGGAGGGTCGATGAACGGGCGGCCGCATCACCTTCCCGCCAGGCGGCGAGCAGGGACGTCACCTCCCCGGTCCGTGGCTCTTCGTCTGAACTCCCGTTCATCAGCAGATGCTACAGGGCCGTCGCCCGCCAGCCGACGCGCTTTCGGAGGAAGTTGGTGCGCTTGCCGGGCGGCCGCGCCTGCCAGCGGCGCACACGCTCGACGAGCTCACGACGGCTTTCGCGAGCGAGGGCGGCGAGACGGACGCGGCGGCTGGGCGGCTTCCTCGAGGGCGGTCTCCAGCACCTCGAGGACGGCGCGGTCGCGGGGACGATTCGCGCGGCACGCTTGCTCTTGATGATATCAGCCAGCGTCGCCACACGAAGCACGGCACCGCCGACTTCCACCAACACGGCGCCGGCCCGGCCCACGCGCACGACACGCCCGTCACGGCGTTGTCCCCGCCGCCCGCACGGCCGTCGACTGGAACGCCACCACCTGCCACCGCCCGCCGCGCCTGTGCCACACGCGCAGAATCGTCAGATGCGAGTCGGGCGCCCCGCCGGGGTTGCTGTACCGGCTGATGCAGCGCACCAGGGCGACGTCGCCCAGCACCGTGATCGAGACGATTTCGTCGCGCAGGTCCGTGAATCGCCGCTCCTTCGCCTGCGTCGCGAAGTCCTTGATCCGCTGCTGGCTGGTGACCGTGGCTCCCCTGCTGTAGGTGAACGTTCCGTCCGCGGCATACAGGCTGGTGAACAGCGCCACGTCGCCGGAGGCGTACGCCTTGTGCATCTGCTCCTCGGCGGCGCGCACCTCCCGCTCCGCCGGCGTCTGGCCCGCTGCGCCGGTGATGGACTGGGCCCCGGCCCCGCCCACCCCCCAGGCCATCGCCGCCATCGTCACAACGACCGTCGCCAGCACTCGTCTCTGCGCCATGGCTCGTCCCTCCTGGTCAAAGTGGCCGGAGGGGACGATAGCCGCGGCCCGCCGCATCCGTACCACGGCAAGGTCCGGCGTGCTCGCACTGCCGCACTTTGTCGTGGTGTAGAATGCGCCGCCGTCAGCCACCCTTACGGGCGTGCTGAGTCGTGCTGCGATGGCCACCCGCCCGGACGAAGCGCGCCTCGACTCGTGGAAGGCGATTGCCGTGTACCTGAACCGGGACGTCCGGACCGTGCAGCGCTGGGAAGCGAGAGAGGGCCTGCCCGTCCACCGGCTGCAGCACGATCGCCTCGCCTCGGTGTACGCGTGGGCGCCGGAGATCGACGCGTGGGTGGCGCGGCGGAGCGTCGGCCCTCGCCGCCTGACCGAGCTGTCGACGACGGCCGGCATCGACGCCGACGCGTCGATCGTGAACGCCGCGGCCGCGCCCCTCCGGCTGGAGCGTCGCGACGTGGCCATCCTCGTGCTGAGCATCGCGCGTCCTGGACAGCTCGCCGACGAACGCGGCCCGGACGCGGTGGGCCGGGACCTCTCGGCGCTGAACGAGGCGCTCGCGGTCTGCCGGGAGTCACACCGCGCGCACGTCCTCGCCAGATTCGGCGATCACGCCGTGCTGGCCTTTGGCCTTGCTGGCGCGGAGGAAGACGATGGGGTGCGGGCGGCGCGAGCGGCGGACTCGATGCGCCAGACGGCGGCCTCCACGCGGATTCCGCTGACCGGCGGCCTGGCGTTCGGACCGGTCCTCACCGCGGCGTCGCCAGACGGACGCATCTCACCCACAGGCACGGTCGTGGACGAGGCCCGCCTGCTCGCGGCTCATGCCGGCGATGGCGAGGTGCTGCTGGGTCAGGGGGTCACGCGGCTCGTCGATCCGTTCTTCGAGACCGTCGAGAAGCCGCCGCTCCAGGCGGGCGGGCGCCTGCTGGCGATCCGGAGGCTCGGCGCCCCGGTGCCGGTCCCCTCGCGCTTCGCCGCCGCGGTCCGGCGTGGCCTGACATCCTTCGTCGGCCGGACGGCTGAGATCGATCGGCTGCGCGCCGCCTGGGGGGCGACCTGCACCCGCGGGGGACGGGTGCTGCACCTGCTCGGTGAGGCGGGCATGGGCAAGAGCCGCCTGCTGCTCGAGTTCCGGCGCGCCGTCAACGAGGGAGGTCCGGCATTCGCGACCGGCCGTTCGGCCGCGCAGGGCCGGCCGTACCTGCCGCTGGTCGAGGCGTTCGCCGAGCTGACGGGCCTCGTGGCGGGCACGGCCGACGAAGCGTCGGTGACCGCTGGCGTCCAGGCGATCGATCCCTCCCTCGAGACCTTCGTGCCCCAGTACCTGCACCTGCTCGGCATCGCGTCGACGTCCTACGCGCTGCCCGCCTACCTCCAGGGGCTCGAGCTCAAGATCGCCTTGCGCGAGGCACTGTCGGCGGCCTTCGTCGCGGCGGCCGCGCGGCGGCCGCTCGCACTGCTGCTCGAGGACTGGCACTGGGCGGACGAAGGGTCCGTTGACGTGCTGCGCCAGCTGGCGCAGGACGCAGGACCAGTGCCGCTGCTGGTGCTGGTGACGTCACGATCGGAGGGTCTTTCGCCAGACGCCGTGCCCGCCGGAGTGGAGACGCTCACGCTGGAGCCGCTGTCTCCTGCCGAGACCGGGACGCTGGTCCAGGCGCTCGTCGACGGCCCGATCGCACCGGAATTCATCCACCAGGTCCACGCCCGCACGGGCGGCAATCCCTTCTTCGTCGAGGAGCTCTGCGACTCCCTGCACGACCAGGGCCGAGACGCTTCGGATCTCGACGGGCTGCAGCTGCCCTCGACGGTGCAGGCCGTCATTCGCGCTCGGATCGATCGGTTGGGCACGGACGACCGCGAGGTGCTGCGCACGGCGGCAGTCGTGGGACGGGAGTGCACGCGAGAGGTTCTGGGTCGCCTGCTGCCCGATCCCGCTCCGCTGGACGCGAGCCTGCGCCGCCTGCTGGGCGCGCGGATCCTGCAGGCGCTCAGGACGGGCCGGGAGCCGACGTTCCGGTTCAAGCACAGCCTGACACAGGAGGTCGCGTACCTCAGCATGCCGGCGTTCGAGCGGAAGGCGCTCCACGGGCGGCTCGCGGAACTGCTGTGCGACTTGCACGCGACGCAAGTGGACCGTCACGCCGACGTGCTCGCCTTTCACTTCAACAGGAGCGAATCCTGGGCGAGGGCCACCGAGTTCGCGCTGCGGGCGGCCCGCCGGGCGTTCGCGCTCACGCAGTTCGGCCACGCGGTGGATCTGCTGGAGCAGGCGCAGCGCTCGTACACACGTCTGGCGGCAGCCGAACAGGACCCGCGCCTGCTGGGCGAGATCCTGCTGCTGGAGGAACGCGCGTCGGAGCCGATGGGCGACCGCAACCAGCAGGAACAATTGCTCTCTCGGGCCCTGCAGGCGCTGGAGGACTCACCGCACCGAGATCTGCTGGCGGAAGCCCTCGTGCGGCTCGGCGATCTGCGGAGCATCCAGGGCCGCTTCGAGGAGGCTCGGCCGCTTATCTCCCGGGCGCTCGAGCTGTGTCAGGCCACGGGCTACCGCGCCGTCGAGCGGAGCGCCTGGCGGGCCCTCGGCTTCTCGGAGTGGCGGCGCGGCCAGGAGGCGGAGGCCATAACGTGCAACCAGCGCGCCCTGGCCATCGCCCGGTCCATCGACGATCGGGACGGCATCGCCACGGATCTCACGAGCATTGCCGCCGTCCTCCGGGCCCAGGGTCGCCACGCGGAGGCGCTGGATCACCTCGCTGACGCCGAAGCCGTCGAGGGGCTGTCGCCCGTGGCGGCGTCCTACGTCTACCAGGTCACCTCCAGTGTCCTCGCGTCGCTCGGCGAGGCGGCGCGCGCCGCCGACGTGCTCGAGCACGTGATGAACGACATCCAGATCCCCGGCGGCGTGCCGATTCACCGCGTGTTCTCGGTGCTGTCGCTCGCGCGGCTGCGCCTGGACGCCGGGGACACAGCCGCCGCCGAGCAGCTGTTCGAGGAGTGCGTGGGCCGGTGCCGCGAGCTGCATTACGCCCACGGCCTGTCGATGACGCTGCCGGGACTCGCGGACACCCACGCGCGGACACGCCGCTGGCCGGAGGCCGCGGCTTGCCTCGAAGAGGCGCTCGCGATCTTCGATCGGCTGCACGAGACCGAGGGGGTCATCGATCACTGGGAACAACTTGCCTGGGTCCGCGTCCAGCTCGGCGAATGGGCCCGTGCGATCGACGCGGCAGGGCGGGCTGCCGAGACGGCCCAGCGGCTCGGCTTCACGAGCCGGGGCCTGGCCGCCTTCGAACGTCTCGCCCGCGGACTGCGCGAGGCTGGTGCCCCGGCGACGGACGTCCGCGGCACCCTCGAGCGCGCACTCCAGCTGGCGGTCAAGGCCGCCGACGAGCCTGCCCGCGGCCGTAACCTCAACACGCTGGGGATCGTCGAGTTCACCGAGGGCCGGTTCGCCCGGGCCCGGCAGCACTTCGAGCAGGCGTGCGAGATCTTCCGCCGGAATGGTCCACCCGCTGCACTGGCGCTGATGCTCAACGCGCTCGGCGCCACGCTGCGCGCGCTCGGCCGCCGGCACGAGGCGATTCGGCAGCTCGAAGCCTCGCTCGACGCGCTGGACGGCTCGGACGAATCTCGGCTCCGCGGCCACGCCATGGCACTGCTGGGCGACATCTACCGTGACCTGGGCGAGCCGGACACCGCCCGCAGCTGGTACGAGCGAAGCCTGGACGTGCGCGTCGAGGCTCACGACCCGGACGGACAGGCCTGGATGTTCCAGCGACTCTCGCTCCTGCACCTGGACGCGGGGCTCGTCGAGCTCGCTCGGGAAGAGCTTACGCAGGCACGCGGTTTGATGACGGCCGACGCCACGGCCTCGCTTCGTGAGGCGGTGGACACCCTCACCTCGCAACTGTCACAGTCATGAAGCCGGAGGACCCATGCCTCGATTCATCATCGAACGATCGATTCCCCCGATGAGCCGTGACGAGCTCGCCGAGGCAGCCCGGCGCTCGAAACAGGCCATCGCGGCGATGGACGGCATCGTCTGGATCAAGAGCTACATCTCCGAGGCCGACGGCAAGATCTACTGCGAGTACGAGGCGCCGAACGCGGCGCTGCTCTGGGAGCACGCGCGACGAGCCGGCCTGCCCATCGACCGTGTGTCGGAGATCGGGCTCGAGGTGAGCCCGGACATGTTCGTCTAAACCCTGGAAGGAGCCGCCATGCAGGAGTACCGCGCCGAGACATTCATCGTGCGCTACGATCCCGACATCTGCACGCACGCCGCCAACTGCGTGCGCGGCTTGCCGGCGGTGTTCGACGTGGCCCGCACGCCGTGGGTGACGGTCACCGGCGCACCGGCCGACGAGATCGAACGCCAGGTGAGCGCGTGCCCGTCCGGCGCGCTCAGCTTCGAGCGCCTCGAGCCGGCCAGCTGAAGGGGCAGGTGCGGCCGACGTCCGCGGGTGGAGCCAGGCGGCGCTGTGCCCAATTGCCGGGCATACGTGCACCCGTTCGCACCTGCCCGCACGCGTTCGCACCCGCCCGCGCCCGCCAGGCCCTCACACTCCCACGACGGGAAACCCCTCGAGCCGCGCGACGCGGGCGAGCACCTTGTCGAGCGTCACGAACTCCAGCGTCTCCGGCTGCTCGCGAGACGCCACCAGTGCAGCCGCCAGCTGCAGAGTGTCGGCGGCGGTGAGCGCGTGCACGCTCACCAGCCGCTCCGCCCGCTGCCGCACCGCGTCCACCATCGTCACCGCGTGACACCGGCGGACACGGTCCAGCGCATCGCGCCGCACGCCGCCGAGCAGATCGTCCAATTCCCGGGACGATCGTTCCAGCCGCGCCAGCGCAGACAAGACCTCGACAGATGCCAGCGTCCACACGATGGCATCCCCATCCTCGCGCATGAGACGCCGCATTTCAGCGGATGCAGGCTCATCCAGGACGAGCGGCACGAGTGCAGAGCTGTCCCAGAACCTCACCGCGTGCTCTCGCGCCGCATCTGAATGAGGAGGTCCACCGCGCTGGGCGTGCCCCTGGCGAGTTTGACCGGCGCGTGCGTGCGCGCGAGGTCCGCAAGGCCGTCCGGATCACCGGTCCCGACAATGCCCAGTCGCTGCAGTTCGGCCATCCGCTGCTTCGATTCGGTCGCTTCCGCCGCGCGACCGGCTGCCCCCCTTCGACCGGCTGCACGGGTAGCGAAGGGGACAATGCGCGCGACCGGCGTGTCGCGGTCGAGCACCGTCAGCTCGGCCCCCTCGCGAACGCGGGCCAGGTAGCGCGACAGGTTGTTCTTCAGGTCGGCTATGTTGACGCTTGTCATATGGCTATTATAGCTATTTCCAGAAAAATGGGGCCCGGCGGTGCCGCTGTTCGGATCTGGTCCTTGTTCAGGTGATAATAAGGACCATGGAACGGATCTCTATTCAGGACCTGAAGGGGAAGCTCTCGGCAGCAGTCGCAGAGGCCGAGGCAGGGGCGACGATAATCATCACGCGGCACAACGAGCCCGTGGCCCGGCTGGTCTCCGCCCGGGCCCCGCACGTCCATCGCGGCGCCCTCGTCGGGAAGGGAATCCCGGGCCCGGCGGTCCGCAGGAGCACCAGGGGCCGCGTCTTCGAGGTGCTCGATGAAGACCGGGGGACGCGGTGACGGCGCGAGACGCGGTGCGGCCGGGGCGCCTGTATCTCGACACCTCGGCGTATCTCGGAATCCTGCTGCGGGAAGAGCGAGCCGCGTCGCTGCCCGGGACGATGGCCGGGGCGGAACTCCTGTCGAGCGTCCTGCTGGTGCTCGAAACCAGGCGCAACCTGATCCGCCTGGCACGCGAAGGATCCCTGCCGCCCGAGGCGTACGAGGCGTGCATGAGCCAGGTGACCGAGGACATCGCGAAGTTCGAGCTCCGCGATCTCACGCTCGATCTCTGCGCGGGACCGGTCCCGGCGGTGGCGACGCCCCGCTCGCTCGACCTCGCGCACCTGCGCACGGCCCTCTGGTTCCACCAGGAGCGCCCCCTGCACCGGTTCGTCAGTCTCGACGCCACCCAGCTGCAGGCCGCGCGGGAACTGGGGCTTCCCACGTAGTCGGCGCTGCGGTCCCGGCCGCGCCTGTGTTCGCAACTGGCTCGTGTGTCTTCGTGTGCGTCGTGCCTTCGTGTGCTTCGTGTTCCCGCGGACGCCTACTCCGTTCGCAGCGCGATCAGCGGGTCCACCGTCGTCGCACGTCGCGCCGGGGCGAGGCACGCGAGCGTGGAGGCGGCCAGGAACGCCACGACGACGCCCGCGATGATCAGTGGGTCGCGCGGGGTCGTCTGATACAGGTAGGCAGAGAGCACACGGCCCGCGACGGCCGCGCCGAGCACCCCAAGGGCGAGGCCCACACCCACCAGGACGAGCCCCTGCCGCAGCACCATCGTCAACACCGCCGTCCGCGTGGCGCCGAGCGCCATGCGCACGCCGAACTCGCGCGTGCGCTGCCTGACCGAGGTGGCGATCACGCCGCCCAGGCCCGCCAGCGTCACCAGCAGGGCGAGTCCCGCGAACACGCCCAGCAGCGTCGCCGTCAGGCGCGGCGCCGCGAGTGCCTGCGCACGCAGGTCGTCCAGGGTCTGCACACGTTCGACCGGCTGGTTCGGGTCGACAGCATGAACGCTCTGCCGCAGCACGGCGGCAAACCCGTCAGGCGGTCCCGCAGTCCGCACCAGCACCTGCCCGGCGAAGGTCTGCGGCGACTGCGTCAGGGGCAGGTATACCTGCGCGACGGTTTCCTGGGCGAGGCCAAACTGCCGGACGTCGCCGACGACACCGATCACGGTGAACCAGTCCTCGCCCCGGTTGAACGTCACGCGAGTTCCGATCGGGTCGTGGCCGTCCCAATAGCGCGACATCGCCCGATTGATGACGGCCACCCGCAGGCTCTCGTCCGTGTCGAGCGGACCGAAGGTCCGCCCGCTGAGCAGCGGGATGCCGATGGTCTCGAAGTACCGGTCACTGGCAATCCGGATGTCCGTCGCGGGCCGCCGGTCGGGGTCATCAGTGACCCGGTTCTCGATGTCGAACCGGATCGTGCCCGGAGCAGCGCCCGCCAGGGGCACCGCGTTGGTGATGGCCGCAGACATGACACCAGGCTGTCCCTCGAGGCGCTCAAGTACGGGCAGGTAGAGCCTCCGGAGTGCGTTGATGTTCCCGTACCGTGAAAAGTTGCCGTAGATCTCGGCCGACAAGACGCCGTCCGATCGGTAGCCGGCATCGACCCGTTGCAGGCGATAGAAGCTGGCCAGCAGCAGCGCCGCGCCAACCAGCAGCACGACCGACACGGCCACTTGCGCGACGATGAGCGCGCTCTGCATCCGGCGGCGGCCCGTGCCGTCCCCCGCCTGGCTGCCGCCCTGCTTCAGCGCCGTCGTCAGGTTCACCCGCGTGCCGAGCGCCGGCAGCGTGCCGAACAGAAGGCCGGTGACGATGGAGACGAGCATCGTGAAGCCGAGGACCGCCGGATCGATGGACACCTCGCCCGTGCGCGCCGTGAATCGCCCGACGAACGTGGTGAGCATGCCTACGGTGGCGACCGCGAACGCCACGCCCACAGCGCCGCCCGCCGCGGCCAGCAGCGTGCTCTCGGTGAGCAGCTGGCGAACCAGGCGGCCTCGCCCCGCGCCGAGTGCCGAGCGGAGCGCCAGCTCGCGATCGCGTCCCAGCATCCGCGCAAGGGTGAGGTTCGCCACGTTCGCGCACGCGATGAGCAGCACCAGGCTGGTGATACCCATCAGGATCAGCAGCAGCTCGCGCGCGCCCTCGGTGAGCGCCGACCGCACGTCCACGGTCGTGGCCTGGAAGCCGGATGTGGCCGTGCGATACACGCCGGCGTGGTCCGCGGTGAAGCGGCGGTTGATGGTGGCAATGGCCGCCGCCGCCTCTTCGTGCGTGTGGCCTTCCTTCACGCGGCCGAAGACGCTGAGGCCGGCGAACGCCCGCCGGTTCCGCGGGATGGTCCGCTCCGCCGCGGCACGGAACGGACACGCCAGCACCGGCATGTAGACGTCGTTCTCCTGGGGGTAGTGCGGCACGTTGGGCAGCACGCCAATGACGCGGTGCGGCCGGTCGTTCATCTCGAACACTTGTCCGACGATGTCCGGGTCGCCGCCGAACTTCGTGCGCCAGTAGGTGTGGCTGAGCACCAGCACCGCCTCCGCGCCCGGCACATCGTCCGACGCCACGAACGTGCGCCCGAGCACCGGCTTGATCCCGAGCAGGTCGAAGAAGTTGGCCGACACCACGCCCGTGCTCACGCGGTCCGGCTCGCCCCGGTTGAGCAGGTCGAAGTTCATCTGGTGGTACTCGACCAGGCCGTCGAAGACCTCCGCCTGTTCCCGGTAGTCGAAGTACTCCGCGATGGCGACACCGACCGTGTTCTGCCCGGTGAGCGGCGCGGACTGGCGGACGACAACCAGCCGATCGCCGTGCTCGTAGGGCAACGGCTTCAGCAGGACGCCGTTGATGACGCTGAAGATGGCGGTGTTGGCGCCGATGCCGAGCCCCAGCGTGAGAACGGCGAGCAGCGCGTAGCCGGGGTTCTTTGCCAGCGTGCGCACGCCGTAGCGGATGTCCTGCACGAGCTCGTCCACCCAGCTGATGCCGCGCGCCTCCCGAACGTCTGCGTTGTGCTTGTCCATGGGACCGAAATTCCTGACCGCCCGTCGCCGGGCCTCGTCCGGGCCGAGGCCGCTTCGGACGAGCTTCTCCGTCTCCTGCTCGAGGTGAAACCGCACCTCGGCGTCGAACTCACGATCCACGTGCCGCCTCCGCCACCACGCCACCAGCTCGCGCAGCATGCCGCCTCCAAAGCAGACCCGAGAACCCGAGAACCTCAGAACCTGAGAACCCGAGAACCTGAGAACCTGAGAACCTCAGAACCCTTCCGAGGCCCTCAGCACCTTCCCCACCGCCTCGGTCATCCGCTCCCAGCTCTCCGTCTCGGTGCGCAGCTGCTTCTGCCCCGCGCGCGTGAGCTGGTAGAACTTCGCCTGCCGGTTCTGCTCCGTCTGGCGCCACTCGGCCGACAGCCACCCGGCCGTCTCCAGGCGGTGCAGGGCCGGATACAGCGACCCCTGGTTCACGCGCAGCACGTCGTCGGACATCTGCTGGATGCGCTGCGAGATGGCCCAGCCGTGCAGGGGGCCCAGCGCGAGCGTGCGCAGGATGAGCAGGTCGAGGGTGCCTTGCAGCAGGTCGAGGGGGCGGGGGGGCATGGGGTTCTCGGGTTCTCGGGTTCTCGGGTTCTCGGGTTCTGGGGTTCTGGGGTTCTGGGGTTCTGGGGTTCTGGGGTTCTGGGGTGTTGTCGAGAATCGACAAAAGAATCGCGCCGCTCTTGTCGAATGTCAACAAGAGCGGCGCAATTGGTGGGGACGAGTGGTGGGGACTATTTCGCCGCCATGGACTTCTGCAGCGCCTCGATGGTCACGTCGATCTTGAACTGGATGCCGATCTTCCCCAGCTCGGAGCTGGCCTTCGTCGGGTCCCCGCTGACGCCGCTGCCCTCGAAGCCGCCCATGTTGGCGCGCTTGTCGGGGCGGATCATCTTCGGGTTCACGAACCACAGCTGGGAGGTGTCCGTGATGCCGGCGTGGCTGCCGATCTGCTCCTTCGTGAAACCCTGCTTCTCCAGGTACGCCGAGAAACGGCCGCTGGAGTAGTACTCCGGAATGAAGTGGACACGGACCCCGGTGCCCGCCCATTCCTTGTTGAGCATGGCCGCCACGGCCGCCATCCCCTTCTGGTTGCCGCCGCTGTCGCCGATCATCACGATGTCCTTGAAGCCGTTCACCTTGAAGCTGCGCGCCGTGTACTCCAGCAGCTTCTGGTAGTGCTCCTCGGGCAGGGTGATGGCGCCGGGAAACCGCATGTGCCCGCTCGGCGGATCCAGGTTGCCCTCGGGCACGAAGGCCACCACCGGCCCGACCAGGGCGTTGCCCAGCTTCTTCGCAATCTCGCCGGCCGTGTAGTGAATGATGAAGTTGTGCTTGCCCATCACCATGTGCGGCCCGTTCTGCTCGGTGCCGCCGGTGGGCAGGATGACGGTGGTCTTCCCGCCCTTGATGGCGTCGCGGATCTCGGTCCAGGTGAGCTCTTCGATGTAGACCGAATCCTGCGCCACGGCAGGGGCGGCAACGGACAGGGCCAGGATGGCGGCCAGCAGCGTGCGAACGGTCATGGGTCCTCCGGGGGTGATTCGGCGCCGATTATACGGCGCGGCCCGGACAGGCCCGCGTCAGGCGATGCGCACACAGCGTTCGCCGCTCGGGTGCCTCCGCGCCGTGCGCGCAAGATGCGCGTGGATGGTCCCGGCGTGCAGGCCGTCGCGTGCGCTCATCATCGCGGCGATCGCGCCGCTGACCACAGCGGCAGCCATCGACGTTCCTCCCACCCACCGGGGCCCCAGCGCACCCAGCGCGCGCACCGCCATGCCCGGGGCCCACACGTCAGGCGCCGTCGCGCTGCGCCCCGACGCAGCCGCCAGGCGGTCCCACCGGTCCAGGGCCCCCACCGACACCACGCCCGGATACCCCGCCGGATAGCCCACCACCTGCCGATCGTTCCCCGTCGCCGCCACCATCACGATGCCCGCGGAAAGGCACTCGGCCACGGCCTCGCGCAGCGCCGGTGAGTCGGCGATGGTGAACGACACGTTGATGATGCGGACAGGCCGCCCGGCGACCGACGCCCGCGACAGCCATCGCAGGCCGGCAGCCGCCTGCGCGGGCGAGGCCTCGAAACGGCCCAGCCCGTCGGGCGTCCTCAGCACCGACGCGAACACCAGCGACGCACAGGGCGCCACGCCGACCGCCGACGCCGCGATCAAGCTGGCGACCGATGTGCCATGCGACGTGGGAAGCGGCGCCGCATCGGCCTCCGACCCATCTGCCGCGAACGCGCGCACACCAGACATCGCGCGCGCGAGGGCTGGATCCACCGGGTGCAGCCAGCTGTCGGCCACGCCCACGACGATGCCCTCCCCCGCCGCGGCGCGATTCCACCGCCCGATGCGCTCCAGGTGCCAGCAATCCGCCGCGAGGGCAGGGGTTGCGCCGTCGCTCATCTCGTGCGCGGAGAACCGCGACCTATTCGAGCTCGTTGACCGCGGCCATCAGGCAGAACAGCGGCTCCACCGTGGCCTCGCCCGGCCGGCGCGCCGGCTTCGCACGCCTGACGGGAACGGGCCGACTGCCCGCGTTCGTGAAAAGCGTGCTGAAGCCGGTGAAGTGGACGAGGCGATCCGGGTCCTCTCCCGCCGGCAGGTCCCTGGACAGCGCGCTGATGAAGACCGCGCAGTCCCGCCCGAACGCGATCGACTTCTCGTCGGTGCTCCCGAACCCGTGCGAGACCAGGACCGGATCGTCGTCGCCGACGCGCCAGTGGACCCGGTCCGTGAAGGGCTGCACGTAGCTTGCCTCGACTTGGGGCTCGAACGCCCAGTGCGACTCGCGATTCTGCCGCGACCGTGGCTCTCCCGGCCTCACGGATCCATCGCCCAACATGGCCGTGAACGAGATGATCCGGCTGCCCTCGGGCGGACGCGCCGGATCCTCGCGCCACTGCGGCGCCTGGCCCAGCACGCGCTGGTAATCCGGCAACCACGCGATGTCTTCCCAGTTGTCGTCATCCGGATCCACCGCGGGCGAGCCGGTCCGGGGCGGCCGGAGCCGGTCACGGAAATCCACCCCCGCGCGCCGTGCCGTCCTGAAGGAGAGGGCCCTGCCTGTCAGGTCGAACTCGGCGAACTGGCCCGCCGCCGTCTCCACGATGCGCTCGGGCGCCCACGTGGACTCGCGGATCGCCTCCGCGGGAACGAGCAGATGGGGAACATGGCGCGGGACGGCCGGCGCGCCGTCCCCGTAGGCGCCCACCATCACCACCTGGTGCCGCAACTGCTCGCTCGCCCGCGCCGGCTCCGACCCCGCGGGCCACCTGCGGACCAGGCACACCATGCCACTGAACTGAACCTGCAGTCTCATGCGTTCGCTCTCCGGTTGAGTGAATCAGGACGTCGGCCGCGGCGCGCGGTTTCGCGTGAAGACCTGCATGGCCGACCAGGCGAGCGGCGAGACGGCCTCGCCCTCCGCGATGAGGGCCCGCTGCGCGGCGTTCAGGGCCGACGTGGCGTCGCCGGTGGCCGTGTACTCGGCATAGAAGGCACGGCTGATGCGGCCGGCGATGTGATCGTCCACCGTCCATCCGGACGCGATCACCGCCCCGACGCCCGCGTCGAGGAAGGCACGCGCCAGGCTGGCCGCGCCCTCCGCGCGTGAGAGCTGGCCTGCCGACCCGTCGCACGCCGAGAGGTACACCAGCTCCGTGCCTTGCAGGGGCTGCTGGCGAATCTCGCCGGCAAACCACAATCCGCGCGGATGGGCCTCGTCCGGAGCCAGCGCAATCCAACTGAGGTTGGGATACTCGGGGTTGGCCAGGGCGTGCGTGGCGAAGTGGGCGACGCGCGCGCGCGTCAGGCGCTGTTGCACAGCGGCCGGAGTGGCCTGTTCCCCCACGAGCGCCGTCTCGCGATGCTGCAGCCCGATGGCGATGGCTTCGTCCGCCGCCCGGGGCAGCGGCTTCAGGGAAGGGAACCCCGTGTGGTCGAACCGCTCCAGCCCTACCGAGATCATCTCGGCCGAGGGCGCGGCAGATGTCGATTCGGGGCGAGCGGTCAGATCGCTCCAGACCTCGACGGGGTTGCGCTCGGCCAGATAGCGGCCGTCGGCCAGTCTGAGCGCGGCAAACGGCACGTGGTGCATCGGGCCGTCAGGAACGACGGCCAGCGTCGCGCCCTCCGGAACGAGGTCGATCCAGGGCAAGACCCAGCGGCGGCCAAGGTCCGCCAGCAGGGTGTCCGTACTGGTGCGGTCCATGCGCGCGGCCGAAAGGAGCTGGAAGCGCCGGGCATCCCGCTCGAGCGCGGCCATGTTCACGCCCAGCTCCACGGCCCGCTGGCCGTTCGCGGTGAGGACGACGGCGAAGGTGCGCGAGTCGGAGACGAGGAACCGCACGGCCACCACGCCGGCCGGCACGCGCACGAGCGCCGCAGGATCCGTCCCGCGCCCGGCCAGTCGCATCGTGCCCATCTCGGCGGTGTCGAGGGCGCCGGTGATATCGCCCGTCGCCACGCGCAGGATGGCCGCCTGGCGGAACAGCGGCCACACCGTGTCGGCATATGCCCATCGCAGGGTTTCGACCGCACGCGGCACCTGACCGGCCGCGGCGTCAATCGCCTGCGTGAGATCCTGGAGCGCGCCGGCCGTGTCGCCCCTGGCGAGGCGCGCCGCGGCGGCGCTCTGCATCAACTGCGGGACACGGACCACGGAGCCCGCCTCCGCCAGCCAGGCTGCCGCCGTCCGGCTCAAGGTGTCGGCGGTCTGTCCGGGCAGCATGCCGTGCGTGACCAGCACCTCGGTCTTCATCCGGGTCTGGACGGCCTCGGGAAGACTGGGCAGCAAATCCTCGGCAATCCGCAGGTCTTCGAGCGCAAGGGCCGTGTCCCCGGCGGCGGCCCGCGCGCGCGCGCGATAGAGGTGGGCCTCGAATGTGAGGGTGGGCTGGCGATGGACCTCCGCAAGCGCGACAGCCTCGTCCTGCAGGTGCACGGCCACCGCTGGCTGCCCCTGGCGGATGGCGGCGATGGCGGCATTCACCCACGTCGTGTGCGGCCGCCGGGGGTTCCTGGCGGGCAGCGCGTCGCGGAGCGCCTCGACTCGATACCGCCACGCCTGGGCCCCGTCGCCGACGAAGTCCAGCGCCTCGGCGGTCAGCGTCTTGAGGAAGACGCCGTTCTCGCGCTCGCCGAGCGCCGAGTAGAGGCGCGCGGCGCGCTCGTCGTGTGCCAGCGCCTCCTGCAGCCGGCCGCCGTTGGCGGCAAACAGGCCCTGCGTCCAGGACAGCCGCGCGTTGATCTCGGGATAGCGCTCGAGATCCGGCGAGGCGCGCAGGCGGCCCGCCGCGGCCGTGGCCACCGCCAGCTCTCCACGCAGGTAACGAACGGCCATTTCCTGGACCGCGGCCCACAACCGATAAGGGCTTCCAGCCTGTTCGAACAACACACGGCTTTCGGCAAAGCCGCCGAGCGCCGTCGCGGCCTGCTCGGTCTCGTAGAGGCGGAGCGACTCCCCGAACCGCACGTGCGCCCGGGCCAGCGTCGCGCGCGTGGTCTCCGCTCCCGCGCCTTCGATGAGCGCCACTTCCTCGGGCAGTGAGCGGTTGCCGCGCGTGCCGAGCGACTCGGCAGCCACCCGCGCGAGCGCGAGGTACCGTTCCGCGTCGGCGTGGCGCTGTTCGATGCGTGCGCGCCCCCACTCGGCCAGCACGTGCATCTCGACGAACTCTCGCGCCCGCTGGGGGTCCTCGTCCGCGAGCGCCCGCATGGACGGCACGGTGGTGGCCGCGAGGGAGGGGAACCCCTCGAGCGTCGGGCGTTCGTCGAGCGCCTGCGCGCGGCGACCCGCCTCGGCCACCCACGCATCGTCATCGCTCTCATCCGTGGTCATCGCGATCACCTGTTGCCAGGCGTTCCGCGCCTCCCGGCGGAGCCCCAGGCGATCCAGCGCGAGCGCACGGTTGAAGGCCGCCTCCTTCAGGGCGGGCTCGTGGGCCAGCGCCTGCTCAGCGGCGGTGAGCGCGCGAGGATAGTCGTAGGCGGTGGACTGCGCGTCGCCCCTCGCGATCAACGCGGCAGCCAGGTCGGCCATCACCTGCGGGGTGTCGGGGGCGTCCGCCAGCGCCAGGTGCAGCGCGCGCACGCCGTCGTCGTAGTAGCCCAGCAACACCTGCGCCACGCCCCAGGCGTGCAGGTTGTGCGCGGTCGGCCGCGCCCGGGACTCCTGTTGCAGGGCACCTGCGGCGGCCAGCAACGACAGGTTCGGCGTCGTGCTCTCCGTGCCTCGCGTGGCCGAGCGGAGGGGGCCGTACTGGAAGCCTCCAGTCAACCGGCCCTCGAGGTAACGTTCCTGGCCGACGGCCGCGACGAGCGGCTCCAGGCGGGATCGCGAGACGCCGAGCGGCTGCCACAGGCCCGGCGGCGGTCCAACGGTGAGGACGAGGGCCGCTGCTGCGGCCAGGGCGGCAGCGGCGCCCGTCATGAGCCCGCGCTTTCGATAGAAGGGCAGGACGCGCGGCCGCTGATCGGGCGAGGTGGCTGACGTCCCCCTGATGCGGCGAGGCTCGGGTCCGCCTGCGACCTCCGACGGATCGCCTGCGGCGCCGGACTCTTCGGGGCCTGGGCCTTCCTCACCCTCGGCTTGCGCCAGCGCGGCAATGCGGACGGTGTTGACCATCCACTCGTACGACTCGGAGCTTTCGGCCAGCTGGGCCTCCACCCGTGCCCGTTCCTCCGGGGCCAGCCGGCCGTCGAGGTAGGCCGCCAGGGTGTCGGCGTCGAGCGGCCCGAATCGAGGTTGGTCAGCCATGTTTCCTCATGTGTCCACTTGACAGACGGACCCAGGAACGAATTCCCTGAGTGATCAGTCGCCGGGCCCGCCCGGATCGATGAAGGTTCCCAGGAACCCGCCGACGTCGATCGCACGGACTCCCTCGGCCTCGAGTTGCTGCTTGAGCTGCAGGCAGATGCGGTCCAGCCGGCGGTAGAGGGCCTTCGCATCTTCATCCATGAGCGCCGCAATCCGGGCGATCTTGAATCCGCTCCAGAACCGCAGGCGCAGGATGACCTGGTCGGAAGGTGGGAGAGCCCGGACGGCGCGTTCGATGGCCTCCCCGACCCTTCTCTCCAGGGCCCTGCGCTCCTCTTCCTGGACGGCGTCACCGGCAAGCCCCGGATCCACCTCGGTGGCCAGCAGCCCCTCCTCGACACGCTGCCGTCGCGGCCGCCGGGGTAGCCGAGCCCACACGCGCTCGCACTCGGCCTCGGACGCCGCAAGCCCGCGGGCCACGAGCGTCTGCACGGCCTCGCTCAGCGTGTGGTGGTCGCGCAGGACGAGCTTCTCGAGCTCGATGGCCAGGTCGCCGAGGCGGCGTGCCTCGTTCGTCGGCCGCCACTTGCCCCACTCGTGGTTCCGCCAGTCGAGGAACAGCCGCTCGACCACGGTGAGGAGGAACGTCCGCATCGTGCTGCGCCCGCTGAACTTGCGGAGGATGGCCTGGTCGCGATCGATGAGGCGAAGGCGCGCCCACGAGCAGAACTCGTCCGCCGCGTCGGGTGCCAGCCTGTGCGCCCGACAGGACCGCGTGAGGATGCCTTCGATCAGGTCCGCGTGAGTGGAATAGAGGTCGGCCGGTGGCACCGGGGGAGGATCCACACTGCCCGGATTATGGAGTCCACATTTCCAAAGCTCAAGGGGACCGCAGCGAACGCGTGCAAGCCGACCGCAGGGGAGGAGGTAAGAGGACCCCGCCTCCGTGCGTCCGGAACCCGAAGGCTCCAGGGACAGGAAAGCCGGTCTCCCCCCGGAGAAACCGACTCGGGGCGAGGTCCACGTAGAGGGACGGACGCAGGCCCCGGCTTTCCGGGCTCGTCCCACGAATTCCGCTCCCGTTCGTCCCAGGATGTTCGGTTCAGGTCGTGGCGACGTTTAGGGGGGTGTGGGCGCCAGCTCGGCGCTCGCAAAGGAGTCTCCGTGCAGCCCGATCCTTCCCCGACGGCCGCCGCTCCCCTCCCGGATCCCCGGGCGTGGCTCCAGGACAACTTCGAGCAGGTCAGGACCGTGGTCGCCCGCGTCGCGCGGCGCCGGCGCATTCCTGCCGAGGACCGCGAGGAGATCCTGTCCCGTTTGTGGGCCCACCTGACGCGCGACGACTACCGCGTCCTGCGCGGCTACCGGGGCGACAGCCACGTGCACACCTACATCGCGGTGATCGCGGAACGGCTGCTCCTCGATTGGCGGACCGCCCGCTGGGGCAAGTGGCGTCCCTCGGCGGAGGCGCGCCGGATCGGCCCGCAGGCGGTGCAGTTCGAACGCCTGGTCCGCCGGGATGGCCACTCGGCAGACGAGGCGCACCGCATGATCGTCGAGACCACCGGGACCAGGCTCGAGCCAGCCCTCGCCGAGCACCTGGTGGCGCGCGGGCCCCACGTGCGCCGGCGATTCGTCCACATCGACAGGGTGCGGCTGGCCGCGGACCACGCCTCCGATCCGTGGATGGCGCTGATGAACCAGCAGCGTGACCGCTGCGGCCGCCGGCTGGGCCAATGCCTCGAACGTGTCGTCGGCCGGTTGCCCGCGGCCGATCAGGTCCTGCTCCGGATGCGCCACGAACAGGGGCTGCGCGTCAGCCAGATCGCCGCCATGCTCGGCACCGACTCGAAGAAGCTGTACCGACGCCTGTCCGCGATTCACGCGGACCTCTGCGCGGCACTCACCGCTCTCGGCGTGTCGCCTGGAGACGTCGCCGAGGTGGTGGGGCGACCATCCGCGCACGTGCCGCGGGTGCTGGATCGTGCGACGCGGGTGTCGTGATGGCCGGCACGGACGCCGGCCCGTCGCCGTGCCCCTCGGCGGAGGACCTGGCGGCCTTCTGCTGGCGGCGCGGGTCGGAGACCGCGCGCGCAGCCATGGTGCTGCACCTGTCGGAGTGCGTGACGTGCCGGACCAAGGCGGCGCAGATGATGGCCGACGCCCGGTCGGACCTGCCGTCGCCGCCGTCCAACGCCCCGCGTTAGCCCGACCGGCCCGATTGCGGCGTGGAAAAGAACCCGCAGAGGGACATCGGGGCCAGGAACCTGGCGTCGTGCAGGGTGGGCATCATCTTGCCCTCGTCGTCCAGGTGCGTCACGAACCCGGCAGTACTCAATTTGTGAGACCAGAAGCCCGTGCCGTCGCGGCGCAAGCAGTGGAAGGTCCCCCCGGGGGCGTGGTCGAGGCACACCGCGATCACATGGCCCCCGGGTGGGCACTGGGCGGGCTCGTCGCTCCGGCTCAACAGGCCAAGCCCGTCCTCGGCGAGCAGTTCCTGAAGGATCTCACACGTCCACCGGGGCATCGACCCGCCGCCCGGCGTCAGCGGCGGCCAGCGCCGGCCGAGTCGATCCCGGGCGTACGAGTAGCAGTTGTTGTTCAACGAGTGTTCGAACCAGGTGTGAGGCTCGAATGCAGGGGCACCGGCGCACGCGAGGCCAGGGCGCGGCGGGCCAGTCAATCCAGAAAGGCCGAACAGTTCACCAGTCCGCTCGACGAGCTCGGCGAAGTCCAGACCCAGGCGCGTCCTCAGTTCGGGAGGGGCGGTCTCGAACAGCCACCGCTCGATTGCCTGGCCCCCGTCGGAGACGATGAACCCCGGGGCGACTTCGTCCCAGGCAACCAGGAGCGGCCCACGAAGGGGCGAATCGGCCGAGCCCGGGCGCAGGATCATTCCCTGATACCCGCTCCGCGCCCGCCGAATGGCGGCCGGCGCGGGCGAGAAGCGCACCGTCGTGCCCGCGGGAACCACCGCCGCATTGGCCAGTACGCGCTGCAGCTCCGATTCCTGACCCCGATCGAGCTGCCACCAGGGATTGTCGGCTGATCCGATGCACAGCTCGACAATCGTCATTCTCCCGCCCCCGCGGACAATGCGCCCGGGTTGAAGGCGGCGTGGTCGTCTCTCGTACCGACGCCGGCCATGTAGACGGGGCACTCCTGAACGCCATCAAGTCCAAGCAGCGTCTCGAGCCGCCTCTCGGAGAAGGCCATCGTGGTGAACGGCGCCAACCCGAGCGCGGTTGCAACCAGGCAGAACGTCTGCCCAAGGTGACCGGCCTCGATGAGGATCGAACGGTACGCACGGGGATGCGGGTAACGCCACATGGCACGCGCAAACACGGGGCACATGACGACCACGGCGCCGGCGCGCGCGAAGTAGTGCTGGTGGGCGAGCAGTGCCTCGATCGTGGCCGGCTCCATTCCCCGGCGGAGTCCGACGAGCTCATCGGCGCTCGCATCGTAGTGGTACACACCAGGCTCGAGCCCCCCGACGTTCCATGCCAGGACGTACGCCTCGATGGCATGGCGGGCGCCGCCCGAAGGCGACGTCTTCAGTACGACCTCGCCCTGCCCGGTAACCACACCCCGCCGCTGCACCGCGAATGTCAGTCGCAACAGCGTGCCGAGCTGGCCGGACGAGATCGAGGCGGGCGAGAAGCGCCTCCAGGTCCTCCGCCCGGTCAGCACGGCCGCCAGCGCCTCGGGCTCGAGGCCCACCGGCAGCTTCTGCCTGGGGCCCTCGCACACCTTCGTGGGCGCGGGCGGAGGATCATGTTTCGCCCGCTCCCGAAGCGTGGCGTCCAACGCGAGGGGATCGGACGGAAAGGCCGCGTCCTTCGTGGCGAAATGGAAGAACGTGGCCTCCGGACTCCAGGCAGCCCACGCTTCAGCCGAGACCGCGTCCCCCTCTCGCTCGAGCAGGTCGAGACCGCACAATTCTTCGAGAAAGGACGCGACGTCGGGCACCTCCGCCCCCGGCATCCAGGCGTTACGGATCACCTCGGCACTCCCCCACGTGCCCATCACGTCGAGGAGCGTCACGACCGACTGAGTCATTCCGTGGACCGCGCCCCGCCACGTACGGGCGACGAGCAGCCCACGGTCCCAGTAGAGCACCAACCCCGATGCGCGGCGATAGCGACGACCCGACGGACAGTCGGCGGTGACCGGCATGCCGCCTACGGCGTGTCCTTGATGGTGAAGTTGCAGGTTTGCTGCTGACAGCAGAGCAGCTTGAGCTGATCGGCCGCATCCTCAGCCACCTTCAGCTTCTGGCGGATCTCGGCCAGCGTCTTCTCGTTGTCGACCCGATGTTTCTCGAGGTCGGGGTTGTTGATCGCACCGAGCGCCGCGAGTTCCCCCACCTTCAAGTGGTCGATCTTGTTCTCCAGCTCTTTGACCAGGGGCTCGACGTTCAGGGTGACCTTAGGCATTCATTCCTCCCTTGTCCGGTTGACTGCGGTGTCCAAACGAGATCGTCGGTTCAGGGGCTGAGGCCGATTCGCTGGAGGACGTCGCGCATGCGCGGGTCGGCGCGTAACGAGTCCGCGCGGGGGTCGGTGCCAATCCACAGGATATTCGTCGTCCTGTAGCGGACGGCCTCGTCGAGCCAGGTGAATGCCTCGTCGAGGCGACCTCGATAGCCGGCGACGTACGCGAAGTTGTCCGGGCTGACGGACTGGCCCGTAGCTCGGGCGGCTTCCACTTCCGCCAGGACGGCGTCGGCCGCCTCGAACTGCCCTGCGGCGGCGTGAACGATGGCCAGCCCCACGAGCCATCCGACATTGCGCCCCTGGGCCAGCGCCATGCGCGTTTCCCGAATCGCCTCCGCGTGGCGCCCCATCGCCGAGAGGATCCTCCCGCGGCCGAAGTATGCGGCGCCGTACGCCGGGTTGAGCTCCAGCGCTCGTTGCATCGAGGTCAGCGCCGCTTCGAAGTCGCGATGGTAGTACTGGAGGATTCCCAGAGTGGTGTAACGGGAAGGGACGAAGGGATCGAGGTCGCGCGCCCGGGTCGCGGCCGCCACGGCTTCGTCGAGGCGGCCCAGGACGCCCAAGAGCAGCCCCAGGCGCATGTGCACGAAGCCGTCGTTGGGCACGATCTCCAGCGCGCGGCGCAGGCTCCCTTCCGCGGCCGCAAAGTCCCAGTCGAAGTATCCCTGGACGGCGGCGAGGGCCACATAGCCGACGGGTGCGCCGGGATCGACCTGAATAGCCTTCAGGGCGATTTCGCGAACCTCCGCGGACCGGCTCGCGCGCTCGACGGGCGCACTGCCTTCGGCCTGTCTCAGTCTGGCGAGAGCCAGGTATCCAAGCGGCTCGGCCCAGTCGGGCTCGGCCTCGACCGCCGTCTCGAAGAACTCCACCGCGTTCGCGATCTGGGCGTCCGGTCCCGCATTCGCCTCGACCAGGCCACGGACGAAAGCCTCCTGTGCAACCGGGCTCCTCCGCCGCTCCACCAGGAGCCGCTGCTCCGCGTCGGATATCTGTAGCGAGAGCCTCGCCGCGACCTGCTGGGCCACCTCGGCCCGGGCACCGACGATGTCCGCGGGCGCGCGGACGATTTCGGTGCCCCAGAGGACATCGAGGGTGACCAGATCCGTGAGCCGCACGTTCAGCCTGACCCGCTGGTCCGCCTGGACCACCGAGCCAGCCAGCATGAGACGCGCGCCCAGCTGCCGTGCCCCCGCCACGACCTCGGGATCGGCCTTGTCGCGAAATCGCGCAAGGCCCTCC